>JBILDB010000025.1:0-14138 GCA_044352805.1 Cyanobium sp. | reverse complement strand
CTTCCGGTCCAAAAACGTCTGCGGGTAGTTCATCACCCAGGGCATCGGGGTAGCGAGTGGGGGCATAAAGCTTGTCCAGCACCCTGGCTTGCCGCTGCCAACGCTCAGTTGGCTGCTCACCGAGTTCTCGCAGCAGCGCGGTCAGTGAGTGGCTGCGAAGGTCGCGATCGTCGGCCGCCAGCACTGCTTTGAGGGCCTTCTCTCCCACCTGCTGGGACTGGAAACAGGCCTGGGAGGCTTGGCCACCAGCGTGTAACAGGTGTGCCGCCCTTAGATCGTCTTCCGCCTGTCGCAGCCACAACAAGGCCCGATGACGCGCACCCTCCTGACTCATGGGAACAGACACCCCTCCAGCAGCGGGATCGCCTCCGCTTTCACCGTGCGCCAGAAGGGAGAATTGCCATGTTTGGCCAGCAGGGCCTGGCCAGCCACCAGGGGTTGGATGGGCAGGCGGCAGTCTTGCAAAGCCTCCAACACCGCGTCGTAGGCATCGAGCAGGCGCTTGTCGCTCAGGCCCATCACCAGCAGATCCACATCCGAGCGGCGACTGGCGCTGCCCCTGGCCCAGCTGCCGAACAACCAGAGACCCTCGGGGTGGTGCCGCTCCACCAGGAGTTCGAGGGCCGGCAGCAACTCGCTGCGCAGAGCCGGGGGCAGGTTGGCTGCCTGAAGGGTGCTGGCGGCTGGTGGCTGCATTTCAGGGTTCGTCGCTGTTGTTCGGCGGCATGTCGATATATTAGCAAATCACCATGCTAATTGGGCAGATGAAACGGGCTTTAAGTAAGTCGATTCACGAACCAAGGCCCTGTCTAATCACCATACTCCAAAAAGAAAATTGTCATTTAGAAGAGTTACATTTTTTAGAAGCAAATTTACTCACATAGCTATTATTCGGTATTGGCACCCAATCCCCCCATGAGCGCCCTACTTTGATATTAAATGCTAATTTACTACATTGTAGATAAAGCATTAGAGATAAGCCTGGCACTTGGCCGCTTGCCTCCAGAGTGGCATTCCAACTAAGGGAATCCACGTTCTTCTTAAAAGATTTCTCGTTTATCCACAGTAGTCCCTTTGGCGATTGAGCAACAAGAGACCACATAGGCTGAGAAATTCCATTACAAGCTTTAAGCAATATAGGCTCTGCAGGTGAACTTTTGGGCACTGATCTCCATCCCGCCCATTCCGAATTTAGATCTTTAAGGTTCATCTCCAATTTTATACAATCAAACTGGAAGCGACCTTCTGTAGTAATCCCATCTAGATTTAAACGTGCTGGGTACTCTATTTTTGGAGGTTTTCTTGTCTCACTAGAGAGGTCAATCTCAAGATTTAATTTATTTGAATCAGGCAAAAGCTTAGTCCAAATAGCAGTGCGTCCTGTCGAGAGTTGACTCTTATTTCTAAAATTTAATTCCAGTGGAAGGTTTGGTCTTGACTTGGTGCAAGCACATCGCCCCGAAAGGTCTAAGATTGATTCTGCGGAGATTCTTGTCCATTCCGTCTCACCCTCAGGCAGGCCAAGCCAACGCTCACAATCAACCCAAAAAAAATAAAACTTTAGAATCATCTGACGAACGATGCACCTTGGAAAGAGTAAATCCAACCCTCTGACCATCGCGTTTTAGAGAATTGTAATCAATCATGATTTTTCCCTCGTCAATAGTAGTACCAAGATCAATCCACTGGGGAATACACTGTCCGGGCAATCCATAAGCAACTGCAACAAGCAAAGGCATCAGGCCTCCCCACGGCCTACGGAAGAATCCATTCATAGAAGCTTCAATCTTTTCACAAATATAGCTCTATCCATGGCCGTTCTTCTGAGGCGAACCCTTCAGTTCAGCGATTCAACGCTTCCTTCGCCAAAATATGCATATCCTGCATAAAACCCAGCCCCCAGGCTCTTGACATCTCCCGAACCACCCACCTAGCCACCCCTTTCCTGTAGACAAGAGCCAGCAGAGACCCGGCCCAGTTGTCCGCCGCCAGCTACTTCGAAGCCGCAGCAGGGTTTGCGCCATTGCCGTTCCAGCTGGCCTGGATGGAGCAGGGGAGCACGGCAGCGATTCGCAGCCTGGAGGCACCCACGGGTTTGGGCAAGACCCTGGCCACCTTGGTGGGTTGGTTGTGGGACCGGCAGCAAAGGCCGCAGGCCACACCGAGGCGGTTGGTTTATCAGTTGCCGCTGCGTACCCTCACCGAGCAAATCGCGATTGAGTGTCGGGCGGTGATGGGCCGGCTGGGAGTGAGTATCCCGGTGTATGTGCTGCGGGGCGGCCAGATCGATAACGACTACGCCGCATCGCTGGCGGCCGAGGCGGTGATTGTGGGCACCCTCGATCAAGTGGTGAGCCGCCAATTGATGCGGGGATATTGCTGTTCGCGTTGGAGCTGGCCGCGCCACTTCGCGGCGCTCAACTCCGATGTGCGGGTGGTGGTGGATGAAACCCAGCTGCAGGGGGCCGCCGTTCGCACCGCGATTCGGCTGCAGGAATTCCATCAGAAGTTGGGCGGCCCGGCCCCACGGGAGCTGGTGCTGTGCTCTGCCACCCTCGATGCGTCGATCTTGCCGCCAGGAGCCCCGCGCCATGGCCTGAGCGATGCCGACTACGCCCACCCGGTGGCTGCGCGCAAGGTGGGCCGCGCCAAGCCGCTGACCCTGGCGCAAGGCGCCGCCGGGGCGGAACTGGTGCGGGCCCATCACGAGCAGGGGACGCTCACGCTGGTGGTGGTGAACCAGGTGCGGCGCGCCCAGGAGTTGGCCTTGCAACTGGCGGATGCCCCCGACGGAGGCCCGCCAACGCTGCTGCTCCATTCCCGCTTCCGCCGGGCGGAACGGCAGGCCATCGAAGCGCGGCTGCAGGGGTTTCGCGGCGTGGTGGTGGCCACCCAGACGGTGGAGGCAGGTATCGATCTGGATGCCCGCCTGCTGATTACTGAACTGTGCCCCTGGGCGTCGTTTGTGCAGCGCTGCGGGCGGGTGGGTCGCAACAACACCTACGACACGGCAGCGGTGCTGGTGCTGGAACCCGCCCAAGCCCTGCCCTACAGCGAGGCGGAATTGGCGGAAACACGCCTGCGGCTGACGAATTTGGACGATGCCTGCGTGCGGAACCTGATGGCGGTGGAGGCCCCGGCGCAAACCGGCGTTGGGCTGCGACTTGAAGAAGACAAGTTCCTGCAGTTGTTTGATACCCACCCCCTGGACTATGGCGACATCGACATCACCGAATACCTGCGGGTGGGTGAGATGCGGGATGTGTCGGTGCTGTGGCGCGGCCAGCCGGGGCCCGACATGGCCGCAGCCAGTGACGATGAGCTGTGCCCGGCGCCGTTGCGGTCGGTGCAGCAGCGGTTTGCGGCGGTGTGGGTGCCCCGGGGGGATGGCTGGGAGGTGATTCCGACCAGCAAGCTTGCTGTGGGTGCAGTGGTGGCGGTGCCCACGGATGCCGGTGGCTATGACCCCAGCCTGGGCTGGCTGCCGGCCTGTTTCGCAGCGGTGCCAGAGCTGCCCACGCCGGACGTCATGGGTGCCGCAGAAGACCGCAGCAGCTTTGGCTCGTCGGTGGCGGTGACCCTGCCCCAGCACCTGGGGGACACCCAAGAGGAAGCCGAAACCCTGTGCAATTCCCTGGCGATGGCCGAGCCGCTGGCCGCTTTGCTGCAACGGGCGGCCTGGCTGCACGACATCGGCAAGGCCCATCCGGTGTTTCAGGCCACGATGCGCGCCAATGGCTGTGGCGAGGGCCAGTGGGCCAAGGCGCCGGGTTGGGGCAGCCGCCACCTGCGGCCGGGATTTCGCCACGAATTGGCCTCGGCCCTGGCAGCCTTGCAGCTAGATGAAGACCCGCTGGTGAGCTATTTGCTGATGGCCCACCACGGCAAGATTCGATTGCAGTTGCAGCCTTTCCCCTGGGCGCGGGATGGGCCGCTTCATGGCGTGGTGGAGGGCGAAACCCTGCCGGCCGTGGCGGGGGTTTGCGAAGCGATGACCCTGCGCTTTCCCCCCACCGGTCTGGGCAAGGGCTGGCGCAGCCTCTGCTCGCGTTTGCTGGCAAAACACGGGCCCTTCCAGCTGGCCTGGCTGGAGGCAGCCCTGCGAGAAGCCGATGCAAGGGCCTCCCGCCGCTGGCAAATCCCCCTAGCTCCCTGATAACCCCCTATCCCCAGTCTCGAAACCATGCATCACAAAATTCGCCTTGAATCCGTACTGCCCACGTTTGTACCCGCTGGCTTTGTGGATGTGGGCCACAGCACGGTGCGCGATGCCAACAGCGGTAAAACCCTGGTGATTGTGGATTCCGTGCAATCAATCGCCAATCACCTGGAAGCCACGATCGTGGCGCAACCGGGCCAGGTGATTGCTGGGCTGGAAACCCTGCCATACCTGCGATTGACGATCACCGATCCCCACGGCCGCAGCCGGATCACCAGCAGCCTGGAGCTGCCGCACCGGCTGGCCTCCGGCTGGTTCTGTCGCTCCGCCGCCCTCAAGCAGTTTCAGCAAGAACTAGCCCGGCGCATCCTGGATGACGGCATTGCGGCAGCCACCTTCTTTCACTGCCCCAACTCGCTGTTGCACGGGGTCTTTTACAGCCAGCTGGCGGGTCTCGATCCCAACGTGGCCAAAACGCCCCGGCTGTTGACTGCCGAGGTGGTGGCCCGGGGTGCCCAATCGGTGACGGATGGGGGTGTGGCTAAAGACCCCCTCTTCCCCTCTGGCGATGGGTTCGATGTGGAAGGCCTGGTTGGCGAAAAGGCCACCGCCGCAGAAGTGGGAGCGGGCTATATCCCTTACCGCCACCAGGCTTTCATCGCCGAAGAAATCGAACTGGCGGTGTATCTGGCCCAGGGCCGCATCGATCGTTTGCCGCTGCCCGAACCGGCCCGCCAGGTGCTGGCACTGCTGGCCCGCCTGAAGCTGGCGCGGCTGCTGGCGGAACCCCTGGATTTGCGGGCCCACTGCATCTTTACGGCGGCCGAAGTACCGCAGGAGTTGACCGATCCCGCTGGCCTGCTGGCCGCCTTACAGGAGCAGCTGTTGGCCTGCCGCCAACTGGGCCTGCTGGCGGAGCCGGCGGTGACGGAGTTTGCCCTATCCCTGGCTGCCGCCAAGGAGAAGCCCAAAAAAGCCAAGGCGGGGGCAGCCGCTACCGCAACAGCGGCTGAAGCTGGGTCTGAGGCTGCCCAGGAGGAGGAGCCGGGCTGATGGCCACCACCGTGCGCATCACGTTGCTTTCCGGCCGCTATGGCGCCACCCCCTGGGACCGCAGCGAGCATGAGGGGCAGGTGGAATACCCTCCCTCACCCTGGCGCCTGCTGCGGGCCGTGCTGCACGGGGCCTTTGGCCTGACCGGCAGCACCGGCCAGTTGCCGCAGGGCTGCGAGGCCCTGATCGAACTGCTGGCCCAACAGCCGCCTACTTACCACCTGCCCTATGGGGAGTTCGGCCAGATCCGGGGTTTCAGGCCCGTGTACGGCAACGAACCGGTGCCGCCTCTCGACACCTACGGCGGTGGCTACAGCCAAGCCAAGGGAAAGCGCCGCTCCTTCATCGATTCGTTTCTGGAGCTGGGCCAGGGTGCCGCGCTGCATGTGAGCTGGCCGGTGCAGCTGGAGGCCGAACAGGAACGACTGCTGGGGGCCTGCCTGGCGGGGCTCAGTTATCTGGGGCGGGCGGAATATCCGGCCATCTGGCAGGTGGTGCCCTCGATGCCGGCGGCCAACTGCAGCCCAGACCCGAACGGCACCCTCACAGTGCTGGCTTGCGGCGGCGAGGGGGTGCTGGAGGGGCTGTTGATGAATGCCCAGCAGGCACGGCAGGAGGGACGCCAAAGCCTGCCGGGGCAGCAGTGGCTGACCTATCGCTACACGCCTCAACGGCCAGGCGTGGCCGGCGGTGGCAGCAAAGCCAAGGCCGTGAACCGGGCCCTGTTTGCCTTTGTTTCGGCCTATCCAATGCCAGCCACGGCGGGCATGGCCTGGACCGACCGGCTACACCGGGCCCTGCTGCGCAACGAGCCCACTTCGGCCCTGTGGGCAGGCATGGCGGCGGGCCAACCCCTGGGCGAGGAGCAACGGGCCTGGTTCCGTTGGTTGGAGTGCGATGGGGCGATATCGGCCCTGGAGGTGGTGAGCCCCCAACCCTTCAGCGAGGCGGAAACGGCAACTCTGCAGACGCTGCGGCGGCTCTATGGCCGCGGTGGGGTGGAGGTGCCCATGCGGCTGATGCAGCTGGAGGCCACCGCCAACCCTTGCTTTCGGCATTTGCGCACAGCCACGCCGATGCTGCTCTACACCACCCCAAGGCCGGGCAGGCTGCAGCGCAGCCCCGCTGGCCAGGCGATTCAGTCGCTGTTGTGGGGCCTGGGGGAGCAGGGCAAGATCGAGCCCAGTCGTTTTGGCCTCGATGGCGAGCATGTGTGGATCGAGCACGCCAGGGCCGGCCGCATCAGCGCCCGGGTGTTGGAGGTGGTGGCCAACCCCGGCCTGATCCAGCGGGGGGAACGCCAAGCAGCCAGCGGGCTTGGTTTTCATCTGGAACTGGAGGCTGAACAGGGCCTGCCGGCCCTCGGCATCGGCTGGGGCCGCCATTTCGGCGCCGGCCGGCTGGAGGCGGTGGCCTGAGCGCGCACCCTCCCGAATCGCTCAAAAGCCACATGCCACCGTGGAGCTGCGCGCTGCCTTGCGGCGCAGAGGGTTTCAGCGAATTGGAGGGGCTGGGCCGGGTGGCTGAGCGGGCCTTGGGAGGGGGTGCGCGCATTTGCCCTTGAGACCCCTTACGGTGCAAGAGCGCTCAAGGGCGCAGTTCCGGATGGCTTTGCTATCCGGGGAAGTTGAAACGCTCACCATGGCCTCGGCATCCTCGCGCCGGATCCACTGTTCCGGATGGCTTTGCTATCCGGGGAAGTTGAAACACCTTCTGCATCGACTCTGACGGCGGCCGAATCGGCGTTCCGGATGGCTTTGCTATCCGGGGAAGTTGAAACCTGAAAACTCGGCAGCTTGGGGTCAGTTCCAGGATGAGTTCCGGATGGCTTTGCTATCCGGGGAAGTTGAAACTAAAGTGATCGAAACCGCTTCAGGCCATGACCGGATCGTTCCGGATGGCTTTGCTATCCGGGGAAGTTGAAACGACACGCAAGCCTCGTCCTGGCGCGTCCAGGTCACAAGTTCCGGATGGCTTTGCTATCCGGGGAAGTTGTAACCTACAGTCCAGGCATCGCCCAGGGAGTCAGTGACCCCGTTCCGGATGGCTTTGCTATCCGGGGAAGTTGAAACTGCCAGCGGCGCTCCGCTGATTGCCTGAACGGGTGGACAGGTTCCGGATGGCTTTGCTATCCGGGGAAGTTGAAACCAACTATTCGAGGTCGAGGCCATGGCGGATCAAGGGGTTCCGGATGGCTTTGCTATCCGGGGAAGTTGAAACTGCAGTGGTGCTGGCGCCGCCGTACAGCTCGCTGAAGTGGGTTCCGGATGGCTTTGCTATCCGGGGAAGTTGAAACCAGGAGGCGCCGGCAAGACCATGGCCGCAGCTGCAATGGGTTCCGGATGGCTTTGCTATCCGGGGAAGTTGAAACGAGTACGAGCTTGGCGACGAAGAGCGAATCTCCCACGTTCCGGATGGCTTTGCTATCCGGGGAAGTTGAAACTGATTGTGTTTTGCCTGTAAATTTATTACAGTTAAGGTTCCGGATGGCTTTGCTATCCGGGGAATTTGAAACCTGCAGTTGGTGTCCTTCCTTGAGATGTCATCGCTTATGGGTTCCGGATGGCTTTGCTATCCGGGGAAGTTGAAACTGCGCAAGGACCGGCACAGCCCCAGCAGCCTCAGGCGCCACGTTCCGGATGGCTTTGCTATCCGGGGAAGTTGAAACTCGTACTTGACTTCGGTTCCAGTCGATCCGCGTTGATGTTCCGGATGGCTTTGCTATCCGGGGAAGTTGAAACGTTTCAAGTGTCATTTTCGTTCGCTGTAGCGCGGCGTCGTTCCGGATGGCTTTGCTATCCGGGGAAGTTGAAACTGGGTAAAGGCCGCCAACTACGGCCAGACCTACCGGGTGGTTCCGGATGGCTTTGCTATCCGGGGAAGTTGAAACAAGGCGGCGGTTTGGGTATCGCCAGACGCCCTGAGAGTGGGTTCCGGATGGCTTTGCTATCCGGGGAAGTTGAAACTCGACCCCGCGCTGCAAGCCGATTGCCCCCTCCTGGATCGTTCCGGATGGCTTTGCTATCCGGGGAAGTTGAAACTTAAACGTAGCAGACTGGAACCGTTCCTGACCTGTCTTGGTTCCGGATGGCTTTGCTATCCGGGGAAGTTGAAACTTAAACGTAGCAGACTGGAACCGTTCCTGACCTGTCTTGGTTCCGGATGGATTTGCTATCCGGGGAAGTTGAAACAGGCTTTGCGGGGGAACCCTGCGCGTTGCCAAGGTACCGGTTCCGGATGGCTTTGCTATCCGGGGAAGTTGAAACGGCAAATGGCGGCACCTTGGCCAGTGCCTGCCTCAGGGCGTTCCGGATGGCTTTGCTATCCGGGGAAGTTGAAACGAGGGCCACTGGGCAGTCCGAGAAGTCGGATTTTGGTTCCGGATGGCTTTGCTATCCGGGGAAGTTGAAACAAGCCAGTCCGGTGGCTTCCATAGTCCCGACGATGGGTTCCGGATGGCTTTGCTATCCGGGGAAGTTAAAACACGCGAGCGCGAGTCTCGCCGGCATGGGATCGACCAGTTCCGGATGGCTTTGCTATCCGGGGAAGTTGAAACTTCGCTGTGGAGTTGCACACAACCCCAACACACCACCAGAGTTCCGGATGGTTTGGCTATCCGGGGAAGTTGAAACTGGGTTGGCCGTGCATCGCCGCCGCCTGTGACCTTCTGGGTTTCGGATGGCTTTGCTGTCCGGGGAAGTTATCAGCAACCCACTAAACTTGACTCCATGCAAACCCAGCTCACCACCACACCGCTGTCCAGCTACCTCTCGGCACTGGGACTGCTCAAAGTTACCTCCACCCAACGACCGGGCGGTGCCGGTGGCAGCGGCTATTGGCGCCAGGGTTGTTTCCATCTGGATTTGCCGATCACCGCCGAAGAACTGTGCGCTTTTTTGGCTACCAGCTATCGCCCTTCTCCCTGCCTCACCCCCTGGAACAAGCCCAAAACGGGTGGGCCTGGCTTTCTCGAAGGACAGGTGCCAGCTGCCATCGCGGCTCTGGATAATCCACGCTTTGAGGAATTGCGCCGGGTGGCGGCCGTGGCGGCACGGGTGATGCCCCAATTTGCTGAAGGCGGCAAGGTCAAGGGCGAGGGAAAACGCCTGGCCTTTGAGTGCCTCAGCCGTGAAGCCCAAAGCGATGCCTTCACCGCCTGGCTCCAGGTCTGTGCCGTTGCCGGAACGGATGTCAAAGGAAAGCCCCTGGTGCGTTATCCCGCCTTGCTTGGTGGAACGGCCGGCTTCCTCGCCGCTGATTTCGGTGACCAATTTGTTGCTTCTCTGGCCAGCGCCAAGGCCGAGCATTTCAGTGCTGCAATCTTCGGCTCCAGCAGCCCCAATGTGCTGCTCAAGGCAGGTAACAGCCTCATCTATGACCCCGCTGGCCGTGGAGATGGCCAGCAGGGCTATCGCGTCGCCACAGGCGATGTGCAGACAACCACTGCCAATCCAGCCGAGCTGATCCTGTTGGCGGAAGGTATGTCTTTTTTCCAGGGCTATGCCACCACGGTCCAGCAAGAGGCCAAAGCACAGGAAGGCGCCCGGCAGGCCAGCTTCACCCTGGCCGTGTTTCACAACTCCTCCGGCCATGCCTCCAGCAGCTGGCTCGAAAACGACGGCCAACGCTCCGAAGAACTCTGGTGCCCCCTCTGGGATGAACCCGTCAGCTTTCAGGAGTTGCGCGATGAACTGGCTCGGGTTTCCATGCTGCCCCTGCCCCGCCAGTTGCGCAGCGGCACCGACTTCGCCCTCTTCGCCTCCCAGTTAGGCCGCCGCCATGGCCTATCCGGCTTCGCCCGTTATTGCTTCCCGCCCAGGGTGGGCCAGGGCACCAAGATCCCCTCCCTGATTGAGGTCTTCCCCCTCGTTGACGACCAGGAAGACCGCAGCGACGCCCTGGCCGCCGTGGCTGGCTTCGCTTCCATCCTGCGCACGCGCTGCGCCGATCGCACCCTCCCCACCAGCTACCGCAACAGCGCCGAACGGGTCGTGGCCGAACTTGAGTCCCTCTCCGGCGGTGGCGGCTCCTACGGCGCCTTGCTGCGCCACCTGGTTGCTTGGCGTCGCCAGGAAGAACTCAAGCCCGAGGGCGACCGGCTGCATCGTTTCCGCTTCGGCAAGTCCGAACTGCCGCCCCAGTGGTATGGCCTGCTGGAACAAGAACTCGCTGGCCCCGAATGGCGGCTGGGCCTGGCCCTCGCCAGCGGCATTCCCTACGCCACCCTGGCCGACATCACCCTGCTGCTCGCTGACCGCATCGATGCCGAGCTGGTGTACGACCTGGAGGCCGGCCTCGGCTGGATCGACCCCAGCGGGCTGCCCTTGGTCCCCGAACCAGAAGAATCCCTCCCCTGGCTACCGCCCGACTACCTCGCCGCCTTGCTGCTCAACCAGTGGCACTTCGATGCACACGTACCAATCAAGGGCGACCGCGACCGCTGGCAGCAACTCATCCTCGCTGGCCGCCCCGCAGAGGCCATGGAGGTGGCATTGCACCGCCTGCGCGTTGCGGATGTGGTGAGCTGGCCCTGGCCTGCCATCGCTGGCAGTGATCCCCAGCGGCTGCTGCGGGCGGTGCAGCTTCCGGTGCATCGGCGCAGCCTGGGGCGGGCGAAGGCTGGGGGGTGAGGGCTATCGGGCGCGTAGGGCAGCTCGGTGTAGTAGTTCCAAAGCTTCTGGACTATGCGGTTGGCTTCGGTGCTTATGGGGTTGACGCGGGACAAACAGGTCTTGGATGTAGCTCTTGCAGGCCTTCTGGCTTTAGCCAGGCTTGGGCAAGCGATGATTCAGCCTGAAGTCGGATGGAGCTGCAGGAGCAAGATGAGGCGACTGATGGGCGAAGGACGAAAGCCCATCCGCCGGTAGAAATCGGCAGCCTGATCGTCGATGGCATGGACTAGGAGGGCACGAGCCCCCACCAGCTGCTGGGCCTGGAGGCTGAGGCGAATGGCATGAGCCACCAGGGCGCGGCCGAGTCCCAGGCCCTGATGGTTCCGGTCCACAGCAAGCCGACCCAGCATCACCACCGGCAGTGGGTTGGGCATGTTGCGTCGCAATGACGCGGGAACCTCGGCCAGCACGATCGCGCCGGCGGCCAGGCTGACGTAAGCGATAACGCAGT
The DNA here is from genome assembly GCA_044352805.1 of Cyanobium sp. Classification (GTDB taxonomy): domain Bacteria; phylum Cyanobacteriota; class Cyanobacteriia; order PCC-6307; family Cyanobiaceae; genus Cyanobium. Next base: position 2,803 of record JBILDB010000025.1, on the reverse strand, counting down.
CCTCGCGGCAGACCACCGACGTGCGCGAGACGCCAGCTCGTTGGTTGTTCAGGGCCCGCCGCTGCAACCAGAGGTTGAGCGCTTCATTGCCACAGTCAAAGGCATCCAGCTGGTGGTAGGCCTGAAGGGGCTCAGGAGGCTGCATCCCAGGGTTGCGGCGCGGCGAGGAGATCGGCAACCGTTTTCTGGTCGGCGCGGTGACGGGCCTGGTCGTGTAGATCGGCGAGCAGGGCCAGGCTCTGCACGCCACTTAGGGAGAAGAGGGTTTGATCCAGCAGAACGGTCTGGGCCCGCTCCTGGCAGCTGCGCAGGATGAATTCGCTGCGACTGATGCCCTCAACGGCAGCGGCCTGGTCGATCAACTGGCGCTGCTCCTGGGTGGCCCGCAGCTGCAGCATCTGATCGCGGCTCATGCTGTCCCAGGGGTGCGTGTCATGACATTGTATTGCGCTTCAGGGAACCTGCCGGGACCACCCCGGGATGAGCCATGGCGTATCGCTGAGCCGGCTGAGCTCCCGATCCACCCGTCGTTGCAGCATCGGATCCAGGCGGCTGTAAGCCTTGGCGGCTGAGCGGACGAATCGATCCCCGGTAGGTCAAGGCTCGTGCGCCTGATCCGGCGAGGCAGAGCCGGCTTTGAGCTCCTCCCAACTCACCCGTGGTTCGTTGGCCCGCAGGATCGCTTCGGCCTCGGCGGTGTCTTCGGCGTCTTCCAGGGCCAGGGTAAGCAGGCGGCGCATGGCATCACTGCAATTCAGTAGTGATAGCGCAACTGGGCGATTAACAGGCTGTCGCCATCCAGCTTGTAGACCATTCGGTGTTCTTCGTTGATACGCCGCGACCAGTAGCCGGAAAGGGCGTGGCGTAGCAGCTCAGGTTTGCCGGTCCCTTCAAATGGGGTCCGGCTGGCTTCCTTGATCAAGGCATGAATCCGTTGGAGCAACTTGCGGTCGGTGGCTTGCCAATGGAGGTAGTCCTCCCAGGCTTGTGCCGCAAAAACCAACTTCATTCCGCCAGAACATGTTCCTGGCCATGGCCTGCTTCCAGGCTGTCGACGGCATCCATCAGCCGCCGTGCATTGCCTGGTGAGCGCAGCAGGTAGGCGGTTTCCTCCAGGGCCTTGAAGTCGTCCAGCGCCAGCATCACTACCGATGGTTCGCCGTTGCGGGTGATGATCAGAGGTTCATGGTCGGCGCAGACGCGCTTCATCGTCTGCGCCAGGTTGGCCCGGGCAGCCGTGTAGGAAATGGCATCCATGGCAAACCGACTGGGTCCGTACAGGATACCGTACATTTTCTTACGACGGTTGACCGGGCGTCGCGCCCTTTCAGGTGGGGCCTGGTAGCAAGGGCGATACGAACCTCAACCCGGCCAGCGGATCCGGTAGGCGCTGCTGCGACCGGCGCCGATCGGTTCGAGGGCCTGTTTGGCCACCAGGTCGGCCAGGTCGCGCCAGGCGGTGGCGCGGCTGGCGCGGGTGAGGCCGATCGCCTTGCGCAGGCTGAGGCCGACGCTGAAGCCTTCCGGTTCCGCATCCAGCAGGCGATTGAGCAGTTTCTGCTGGCGGGCGTTGAAGCCGCTATGGCGGTGGTGCCACCAGAAGGCGGCCTTCTGGCGCACCGCTGCGATCACGGCCAGGTTGAGGTGGGCGGCGGCGACCAACTGCTCCAGAAACCAGATCAGCCAGTCGGTCCCGTCGAGATCGCCCCGCTGGCAGCGCTCCAGCACCGTGTAGTAACCCTCTCGCTGGCGCAGGATCTGGGCCGATAGGCCAAGGGCGCGACTGATCAGCACCTCGCCGCTGGAGGGGCTTGTGGCCTGGGCCAGGAGGCGGTCGCTGATCGCTCGGGCCAGGCGGCCATTGCCGTCGTCGTAGGGGTGCAGGGTCAGAAACCAGAAGTGGGCGATGCCGGCACGCAGCAGGCCATCGAGATTGGCGGGTGGATCGGCGATCCAGGCGAGGAGTGCGTCGAGCTGGGCCTCCAGGGCCGGCCGCGGGGGAGCCTCGAAATGGACGCGCTCGCGGCAGATCGGGCCCGATAAAACCTGCATCGGTTCGTCACCGCGCAGCTCGCCGATGCGGATCGCGCGCAGCCCATCGGGCCCGGCGGCAAACAGCCGTTGGTGCCACTGGTGCAGGGTGGCCAGGTTCAGCGGCTCGTGGAGTTCGCTGGTGGCGGCCAGCAGCACATCCAGCAAGCCCTCCACCTGGGCCGAGGCCTGGGGCTGGCCGGCAGCTTGGGGCAGCCCCAGGCGGCGTGCGATCGAGGAGCGCACCTGGCTTGGGTCCAGTTGTTCGCCCTCAATGGCGGCGGTGCCCAAGCTTTCGCGGCCCAACAGGGCCGACACGGCTTCTTGGGCCAGGGGCTTGTCCAAGGCCTGGAGCTGCAGCAGAAGCTGCCCACGGGCTTGGTGGGTTTGCTCCAGCAAGGGCTGCAAGCGCTGGCCATCCCAGCGGAAACGGGGCCAATCGGCCTGTTGCCAAATCCAAGTGGGGGCCATGGCTTAAGGCTAATCGCTTCATGGGATGAAGCGATTAGGGGGTGGTTTGCGCTTCAGCCTGATCGCTGCTGGCGACCACCGAATTGGTGTCGAGCCACCACCCAGGCTTCAATCGGCACCCCGCCGATGACGTGCTGCCGCAGGATCGGTTCGATCCGCTCGGCGCTCACCCCCCCGTAGACCACCCCATCGGGCCAGATCAGCAGGATCGGTCCCTCGGCGCAGATGCGCAGGCAATCGGCCTTGCCGCGCAGCACGATGCCCTGCTCCCGGGCGGGATCCTCCAGGCCCAAGTCCCGCA
>JBILDB010000024.1:0-14158 GCA_044352805.1 Cyanobium sp. | reverse complement strand
TTTCTTGAGCCAGCGGCGCATTGCCGATCTCGTCAGCAGCCAGGGGCTACCCACCCTCAACATCCAGCGGGGAGATCTCATCACCCGCCAGGGGGAAACCATCACTCCCCAGGCTTTTGATGTCCTGGACTACTTCGGGCTGATCAATCGACGGCCGAGGCCCCTGGCCTGGTTCAACCGTTTTGCTGAAGCCCTGGCGGCCTGCATCACCATGCTGTTGGTGATGCGCCGCTGGCGAGCCAGCCTCGAACCGCGCCAGGGACTCCTGGCCCTGTTCATGTTGCTGGTGGTTCAGGCCTTCAAACTCTGGCTCGGGCCGTTGGCGAGCCCCCTGGCCCTGCTGCTGCCACCAACCCTGTTGCTGGCCCAGGGGCTCGGCACCATGGCCGGACTCGCCTGGCTTGCGGTGGGTAGCTTGCTCTGGCCCTACCCGTTAACCGCAATTCTTGAGGGTCGACTGCTGGTGGCGGCTCTATTTGCAGCCCTAGCTGCCATCCTGGCCGGACGCCAACGCAATCGTGCCCAGCTACTGCAACTGGCCGTTCTGCTGCCTGCCGGGGCTTTGGTACTGCAATGGCTTTGCGTGCAATTGGCCAACTTCGCTGGGGTGGAGGAAGGTCGTTTTCCTCTCAACGGCGATTTGCTGAACGAATCATTGTTGGTGGGTGGTTTGTTGATGGCAGGCCTGCTATTGGCGCCCTTGATGGAGAGTTTCTTCGGCCTGCTTACAAGGGCCCGGCTGCTGGAACTGGCCGATCTGGAGAGGCCCCTGCTGCGCCGGCTCTCTACCGAAGCCCCCGGCACCTTTGAACACACCCTGATGATATGCGGCCTGGCCGAAGAGGGTGCAAGGGCGATCCAGGCTGATGTGGATCTGATTCGCACCGGCGCCCTTTATCACGATGTCGGCAAACTTCATGGTCCTCAATGGTTTATTGAGAACCAGGAGGATGGCCTCAACCCCCATGAAAGCCTCAACGATCCCCTCACAAGCGCCGCCATTCTCCAGGCCCATGTTGATGAGGGTTTAAGACTGGCCCGCCGCTATCACCTGCCCCGTCCCCTTTCGGATTTCATCCCGGAACATCAGGGGACATTGAAAATGGGCTATTTCCTGCATCAAGCACGGGAGTTGGATCCAGCCGTGCCGGAATCCAGCTTTCGTTATGCCGGGCCGATTCCCCGCAGCCGTGAAACGGCGATCTTGATGATGGCCGATGGCTGCGAGGCCGCCCTGCGCTCCCTGCCGCAGGGAACCAATGAAACGGAAGCCGCCGCCATGGTGCGTCGCATTGTCGAAGCCCGTCAAAATGACGGCCAACTTGCCCTTAGCGGCATCGGTCGGGCCGAACTTGAGTTGGTGATCCGTGCGTTCGTAAGGGTATGGAAGCGGATGCGGCATCGGCGCATTGCCTATCCGATCCCGGCGCGCAAAGCTTTCAGTGCTTGAGGCGGTCCCCCAGCTGCGCTGGCCACCGCCTTTGCATCCACTGCCCCAGCCCCAGCCCCAAGGCCGCGAAGAACAAGCCGCTGAGCAGTTCCAACAACCAGCAGGCCAGGGCTACCCACCAACCGCTCCCCTGGATGCGGTTAAGCAGCGCCAAAATCCAGCCACTAAATGAGGTCAGAGAACCGCAAAACCCCACACCGCCGACCAACAACCAGGCCCGTGGACGGCCAGCGGCCGTGGCGCTTAACCAACCCAACACAAACGCTCCCAGCAGATTGACCACGCTGAGATCGTCGACAAGCCAGCGCAGCAGACTGCCTGGAATAGCCCCAAGGGCAACAAGCAACAGATCGGCAAGCAACCGGCCCAGAGAAGGGCTTGCCAAGGAAGCAGACCCAGCTGACTTCGGCTGCGGCAGACTCATCGCCCCAGGGCCAAACCCGCCATCAAAGCCAAAGAACCGCCAAGCAGGGAACCAAGCGTCAACCTCACCAGGGTGCCTGGAGCCCTGACGGTCAACAACTCGAGCATCAAGGTTGAGAAGGTGCTGAGACTGCCCAAGAAACCCGTGATTAGCAACAGGCTGGCCCCTGGGGGGGCGTCGGGACGCTCCAGAACCGGCAGCAGCCAACCGAGGGCAAAACAGGCCAGCAGATTGACAACCAAGGTGCCCCAGGGCCTCGATGGCAAACGGTCCGCCAGATGATTTACCAAGAGGAATCTCAGACAGGCTCCCGGCACGGCCCCAGCGGCAACAAGCAGGGCCTGACTCGGGATCATCCTTGCTGAATACGCCTGGCATGGCGATTGTGAAGCATCTGACTGATCTTGCGCTGGAGAACCACCAGAGCCGGGACAAGGGTGATGGCATTGGCCACCATCACAGGACCGTCCTGGATGATGAAGCCATAAAGGCCCCAACAGGCGATGCCGACACTGAGCAATAGATACATCCTCAGCGAGATCGCTGTGGTGTCCCCTGTTCGTATGGTTTTGATCGCTTGGGGGAAAAAACTCAAGGTCGTCAATGTGGCGGCCAGATAACCGAGCAGAGTGACAGCAGGAGGGTAGGCCATGGTTACGGGAAACTCCGTGGTCCCACATCCTGCAGGATTGAATGGGGTCGCCCCAGGCCCAACTGCAACCCGAGTGGCGCCGAAGAGCAGATGGTCAACTGGGAATGCTGCGGGCTTTGTATCGTTGCCTACCTGACGCTGGATAGCGCCGAAATGGGTCTGATCCCAGGTGCCATCACTACACTAGGTGCCAAACGGCACAAGAACTTATCTTGGTGGTTGCTTGGTTGAAATTGTCTCTAGCTTGGCTTTGTCCGATCCCACGGCATGTTCCAGCCCAACCCCAAGACCGACCCCTACGGTGAGCGAGAGATCCGTAGGCGACTTGCGCCCAACAGCTGGTTGAAATTTCTGCAGATCGGCCTGACAGGGCTCCTGGCATTAATGGGCTACTGGCTCGCCATCAAAACCAGTGACAATGGCCATAGCATTCAGCATCTCAATCAGCGAATCCGCGCCCTGGAAACCAGCCGAGGGCCTGACCAGTACCTCAAGCTGCAGGGGCAACTGCGTGCGATGGCCGATCGACTCCAGACCCTGGAGGCAGAAAATGATCGACTCCAGTCCGTAGAGTTACGTCAAAGCCAAGAAAGGCAAATGCGCTTGCTGCAGCAAGCCACCCCGCAGTCCAGACCTAACCAAGTGGCACCCAGCTCCCTAGGAAAGCGGATGCCCTACATGGTTCCCGTGCCCCAGATGCCAGAGAGACTTCCTTCGGCTACCACCCCCCGCAGCCTGCAGAAGCCGCCCGCGAACCTGGGCAGCAGCCTGGCAACTCCATAAAAATCCAGGCTTTATTCAGCCTTTGACCGCATTGGCGGTAGCGCTAGGAAGTATGTAGCGCTGCAACAAAATAAAAACCAACAAAACAGGCAGGATTGAGACCATGGCACCTGCGGCGACCAAGCGCCAATCGAGTGAAAAACTACTTGAAAGCTGCTGTAATCCCAGGGGTAAAGTATAAAGACTGGAATCGTCAATAATGATCAAAGGCCACAAAAAGTCTCCCCAAGTTCCGATAAAGACAAACATAGCTAATGTTATTAGATCGGCTTTGGCCGCAGGCAACATGATATTCCACCATTCGCCCAAGGGACTGCAACCATCAATACGCGCCGCCTCCTCAAGTTCTACCGGAACTGCCAGAAAACTCTGGCGCAGCAAAAAAATTCCAAAGGCGGTCGCCGCCTGGGGCAGAATCAAAGCCCACAGACTATTTCGCAAGCCAATCTGAACCATAAGCAAATACAGGGGAATCATCACCACCTGGAAGGGGATCAAAATCGTGGCAACCACCAAGGCCAAGACCAAGCCACGACCGGCAAACCGCAACCGCGCCAGGGGATAGGCCGCTAATGAACAAAACAACAGATTCGCCAACACTGCCAGGCTACTGACAATGATGCTGTTTACCAGGTAAGTCACCATTGGATTGGCGGCGAAGAGGCGTTGGTATGCCTGCAGGCTGGGTTGGGATGGCACCAGGCTGGGCGGAGAAGCAAAAATATTTTCAGTAGGGCCTTTTAACGAGGTACTAAGCAACCAGATCAGGGGCAAAAGCATCATTAGTGCTAATAAAAGCAGCCCCATGAGCTGGAGCGCCGCCACAACACCAGAAGGACGGACGCCGTTAAGGGCCATGACGCATGCCTAATTCAGAAACCCCATCATGGGACCCAGCCAACAAAGCTCGCAGGCGTCTGGCCAGGATCTCAAGCGGCGCCCCATGGTCAGGGCGCTCACAACGTAGTCCACTGTGGCCATCCATCCAAACCGGATGACTGCCTTGCCAGAGAATTGGGCGCCCGTCATCGGCCATCCAGGCCAGGGTGAGATGCAGATCATTGCCGCTTTGGTAGATCTCCAACTCCAAATCCGCCTCAGGGCACCGCTCACCGCTGGCATCGCGCACCTGAAGGGTAAGGCAACAGTCAAGACTGTCCTGACCCAGTAAAGGCACCGGCAGATCGTCTCGAACTAAAACAGCATGACGAAAAGGTTTGCGGCAAAGATCAGCAGCCGCAGCGACCAACTGAATCAGATCTGCATTCATCAAGATTCAGCTATAAAATGGCATGGATCGCCCGCAGTTGGATCTGCAGGGGGCCAGATCGGAAGCCTGGATTAAGGCCCCCATCATCGCCAAATTTAGAATGCAAAATCTGCAGGCGATTGATGCGCGAAGCATCAAAATGCAGCGGCAAGCCCATCGGCAGGGCATTGACAGGTTTCGCCCTGATCGAAGCAGTCAGGTCGGTGAATCGCACCCCAACCCGAGTCAGGCCATCGGGCTCCGTGCCAAATTCAGCCACCCAACGCAAGCCACCGGGGATCAGCTCGGTCAGGCCGGCAACGCCATCCGCGCAGGCTACGGCGAGCTTGTAACGACGGCCATCCCCCACCAAGTCAAACTGGAGACCGCCGTAGGCCGACAGGTCTAGCGGAGGCGAAAAGAGGGGCGATCGCACGCTGACGAACCCTCCCCCCGTTTCAACGACCTCAGCGTCCAGTGTCAGGCCTTCGCTATCGACCCTGGTTGTGCCCTGGCTGCGCCCACCCATGATTGTGTCATTGAGGGCATGCCAGCCACTGAATCCGTTGCCTTCAACGATCACCATGGCCCGATATCTCCGGCTGCAGCCTGATCGGCCAGAACGATTACATCCGTATCGGGCTGGACAAGCCGCGCAGGGGTGCGTTGGGGAGATTCTTCGGGATCCAACAAACGCCGCAACGCCTCCCGTTTAGTGGAGCCACTGACAAGAAAAACCACCTTTCGGGCGGCAGAAAGCAAAGGGGCCGTCATCGTGATGCGGGCCATGCCTTTGCCCTCACTCACCGTCACCCACTCATGGGTCACCGTGGTGGCATTGGTACCAGGAAACAAGGAGGCCGTATGGCCATCGTCGCCCAAACCCAGGAGAACCAAATCCAGACGGGGCGGCGATCCGACGCAAAGGTGCATGATCTGTTGGCCATAGGCTGCGGCACCCAGGGCAGGCGAGGCAAGGTCCGTTGGAACTGGGTGAAGATTGACCCCAGCCGCAAGCGGACTGGCCAGCAGACTGGTCTTGAGCAGACCCAGATTGCTGGCCGGATCGTCCGCAGCGACCCAACGCTCATCACCCAACCACACATCGACTCGCTCCCAGGGGAGATGTTCCTCACCAAGTAACCGGTAGGTGGCCGCAGGGGTAGTGCCACCGGCCAGGGCGATCTGGGCGCGATCGCGGCTGGCCAACACCAGATCGATCTGGGCGGCAAGCACCTGGGCTGCCTGCTGGGCCAACTTCTCTGGCGATTCGATGATAGTTAATTTGTAGCTCGTCATTCAGCCTCTAGGGTGGGAAAACAGCTCAATCCAACCATTCGGTATGAAAACTACCGGGTTGATCTGTGCGTTCGTAAGTGTGGGAGCCGAAGCAGTCCCGCATCGCCTGAATCAGATTCTGGGGTAGGCGTCCGGTGCGATAGCTGTCGATGTAATCGAGGCTGCTACTCAAACAAGGAACCGGAATTCCCGCTAAAGCCGCCTCCGCAACCACTTGGCGCAAACCAGGCAGGCGTCTGTTGATCTGCTCGGCAAACCAGGGGTCAACCATCAGATTGGGCAGGGTAGGCTGGGCTACATAGGCGTTCTGAATGCGCTGTAACAAGCGAGCCCGGATAATGCAGCCGCCCTTCCAGATCTGGGCGATCGCGGCAAAATCAAGGTTGTAGTCATGCAGGCGGGAGGCAGCTTGTAAAAGGGCCATGCCCTGGGCATAGCTAGCGATGGCTGCCAAGATGATGGCATCCCTTAACGGTGGCATCCCCTCGGACGGATCGCCCAGATGGAAGGGGCTGTGGGGAGGAGCTGTCAAGATCGACTCGGCAGCTACCCGCTCGCTTTTGAGCGAGCTCAAAACCCTGCCATTCAAGGCGGCATAGATGGTTGGAACGGGAATCCCCATCTCAAGGGCACTCTGGACGGTCCAAAGCCCAGTACCCTTTTGACCTGCCGCATCAACTATCAATTCAACAAGATCAACGCCTGTAGCGGGATCCTTGGTGCGTAAACAAACCTCGGTGATCTCAACAAGAAAGGAGGACAATTCTTCAGTTTGATTCCAAATTCCCAGCACATCGGCCATGGCATCGCCGTTGAGGCCAGCCCCCCGTTTCATTAGATCGTAGGCCTCGGCCAAAATCTGCTCAATGCCGTATTCAATGCCGTTGTGCACGGTTTTGACAAAATGGCCGGCACCGCCAGGGCCGACATAGGTGACACAAGGACCATCTTCGACCTGGGCCGCCATGAGGCTAACCATGCTCTCAATCGCGTCATAGGCGGAGCGGGTGCCGCCCGGCATCATGCTGGGCCCTTCCAGGGCACCCTTGGCCCCACCGGACACGCCCATGCCAATGAAACCAAAACTGCGGCTTTCCAGTTCTGCAACGCGACGTTCGGTGTCGGTATAAAGCGAATTGCCACCATCAATTAGTAGATCCCCTTCTTCCAGCATGGGGGCCAAGGTGGCGATCAGGTCGTCGACAGGCTGGCCCGCTTTGACCATCATCAAAATTCGCCGGGGTCTCTCAAGAGCAGCAACAAACTCTGGAAGGGTGGCAGCGCCCACGATGGCCTTACCAGCGCCTCGCCCCAGTAAGAATTCCTCTGTCTTGGCGTAGGTACGGTTGTAAACGACGCTGGAGAAGCCATTGCGCTCAGCGTTCAACACAAGGTTTTCGCCCATCACACCAAGACCGATCAGTCCGAAATGTGCCTTGCCCATGGAATTGGTTTGGATCGGGAGGGGTTATGACCCATTGTGGCGAACATCTGTGATCAGAAAGCCTGATCCAGAGCTGTTGTCAGGAAGCGCTGTCTTAGGGAGTTGGATTCAGATGACAGTGCCATCAGCAATACTGCCATTCTTAACAACAACGACGATGCCATTTCTAATATAAAAATTAAGTTCCGGCCTGTCTGCTTCCTCGACACGATCCTTGTTGACAATTGTCACATCGCTGCCAATACGAACATTTTTGTCAAGAATTGCCCCTTTCACCGTAGTTCCCCGGCCCACGCCGATGGGAATCCCCCCCCGCTCCCTCAGAATCAACCTCTCTTCCATGGACTCAAAGTAGTCCGCTCCCATCACCAAGGTGTCCTGCAGAACTACCTGATCTTCAACCCGACTACGCACCCCAAGCACACAGTGATGAATGGTGCAGGCTTTTAGCAAAGAACCCTCACAGATGATCGATTCTGTGACCTGGGCATCTTGTAATTTACTCGGGGGGAGGTAGCGCGGTCGTGTGTATATAGGAAATTGTTCGTCATAAAATGAGAAAGCTGGATTGGGTTGGGCCGTCAGCGCGAGGTTGGCCTCATAAAATGCTCCGATTGTACCAATATCCTCCCAATAATCATCAAAAAGATAGCTTTGCAGACTATCGCCGCGGGCCAGCGAAGCAGGAATGATCTCCTTGCCAAAATCAGTGGCCTGCGGGTTAGAATTAAGTAAATCAAAGAGGGTATCGCGACTGAAAACATAAATGCCCATCGAAGCCAGAAAGGGGCGCTTACTAGCCTGTTCCGCCGAGAGACCCAAAGCCGAAGTGTCAACCCGCATGGCTTCCAAGGCTTCTCCCTTGGGCTTTTCACGGAACTCCTCAATGCGACCAGATGCATTGGTACGCATCAATCCGAACCCTTCGGCCTGGGCGCCGTCGACAGGGAGGGCACCCACACTTAGGTGAGCACCGGTTTCAATATGATGAAGAACAAATTTCGAATAATCCATGCGATAAAGCTGATCACCGGAAAGAATCAAATAATGATCAACATCCCACTCTTGAAACAACCACTGGTACTTGCGTACAGCATCGGCAGTACCCTCAAACCAGCTAGGACTATCGGGGGTTTGCTGAGCAGCTAAAACCTCGACAAAACCCTGGCCAAAACCGGCAGAAAGATTATAGCTCATCGTCAAATGACGATTGAGCGAAGCGCTATTAAATTGAGTCAATACATAGATCTTGTTGATCTCAGAATTGATGCAATTGCTGATGGGAATATCTATAAGTCGAAACTTACCTGCCAGGGGAACCGCTGGCTTAGCACGCATCTTGGTGAGAGGATAGAGGCGAGTTCCTGCTCCGCCTCCAAGGATAATCGCCAGAACCCGTTTCATGCTGGTCAAATACCCACTCTTGCAGAGAAAAACGTAGAGGAACGGAGGCCGTTCTGGCTAGCCACTGGGGCACTTCGATGCAAGGAGCTAACGATAGACATGACCATGATGCAAAAGTTCATTGATCTTGGGGATCTTCCGAGAGTTCAAAGAGATCCTCCAGTACCTTCAAGGCATTGTGACGCTGCGCTCTAGCTTGGGGTGAACGTAAACGGGTCACAGGGGTGTGAAGAATCTTATTGATGATGCCCTTGCTGAGGGCTTCCACCACCTTGCGTTCCCTAACGGAAAGGTCGGGACCCATACGACTAAGCGCTTTTTGCAATTCCTGCTCACGGATGTCCTCCATTTTCATCCGCAGACAATTAACGAGCGGCACAGCCTCAAGGCCGTCCCACCATTCCAGGAAAAGGCGGGACTCTTCTTGCAGCAAACCCTCTGCCTCGGCGGCAATTTCCCGTCGCGCTTCCTGATTACGGGCCACGACCTCCTGGAGGTCATCTACGTCGAAGGCTTCAACGCCTGACAACTCGCCAGCATCTGCTGAAATATTGCGGGGAACACCAATGTCAATCAACATCAGGCTGGAACGCCGATTCAATCCAGCCAAACGGGATGCGGTGATAACAGGTTCTTCAGCCGCAGTACTTGTAAAGACGAGCGAACAAGTGCTCAGACAGTGATCCAAATCGCTCAGGGGACGACACTGGACTGGAAGGGCAGGGAAATCGGTAGCCAGGGCCTCAGCACGGGCCACGGTCCGATTGAGAATCACAGCGCCACGGCAGCCCTTGGCATTCAGATGCTGCAGCAGCAACCGTGCCATGCGACCAGCTCCCACCACGGCCACCTGTTCCTGGTCAAGGGGCACCAATTCATCGAGGCCTCTGGCCTGGCCCAACTTCAACTGGGCCAGTTCGACAGCCGCAGAACTGATGGAAACAGCTCCCGTACCTAGATTCGTTTCCGTGCGAACCCTCTTGCCAGTGCTCACCGCCTGATTCAGCAGCCGACTCAAAATTGGTCCCAGAGAACGATGCTCCTGGCCCAGTCGCACCATCTTTTTAACCTGGGAGAGAATCTGACCCTCCCCAAGAACCAGACTATCTAGACCCGCTGCCACCCTTAGCAGATGGGAAATTGCATCTTCGTGGTGGTAGGTGAATAGATGGGGGGCCAGATCATCAATCGGTAGGCCTGATACCTGACTCAGGAAAGATCCGACGGCATGGGTACCTTGGTCAGGATGGCGAAGCAGGGCGTAAATCTCGAGTCGGTTGCAAGTGCTGAGGATGGAAGCCTCAAGCACCTGCTCGTCAGCCCGTAGCGCCTGCAGCGAGCCCTCCATGGTCTGCTCGGGGATGCTCAGCCGTTCCCGAATTTCAACGGGAGCGGTGCGGTGGCTGAGGCCGACAACGGCGATGTGCATGGAGTAGCGGTGTCCGCTCAGCGCAGGGCGATGCTCTGGGCCCCAGGCTTGATGTGCACCGTATTGGTGAACCGGGCCGTCCCATCCAGCGTACTGATCACCAGGCTGCTGGTGCGGACACAATCCTTCTCGAACTTGACACCATGGAAAAGCAGGCCATCGGTTATGCCACTGCCTGCAAAGACGACATTTTCACCGGATGCTAGTTCGTCAGCTTCGTAGATCTTGTCTGGATCAGTGATGCCCATTTCGGCGAGCCGGGCAAGATTGCCTTCCCGGGTGAGTCCTTCCCATTCTTTTGTCTGGGCAACAGCAGGGTCATAAACCAACTGTCCCTGAAAATGGCCGCCGAGGGCCCGAAGCGCCGCAGCAGAAATAACCCCCTCGGGAGCGGCGCCGATACCCATCAGGCAATGGGTGCCTGTGCCAGCAAAGCCACAGGCAATGGCGGCCTGGACGTCCCCATCACTAATGGGTTTGACCCGGGCGCCTGTGGCACGGATCTCAGCGATCAAGCCCTTATGCCGGGCCCGATCCATGACCACGATGACCAGCTCGCTTGGGGCCAAACCAAGGGCCTGACTAAGGATGGCGATGTTTTCAGTTGCCGACTTGCGAATATCCACCTTACCCTTGGCGGCCGGAGGCGCCGCCAGCTTGTTCATGTAGAAGTCAGGAGCGTTGAATAGTCCACCCCGGTCGGATGCGGCCAATACCGCCATCGAACCATCTTGGTTGTTCGCACACAGGTTGGTGCCTTCGCAGGGGTCTACGGCGAAATCAACGCCAGGACCGGTACCGCTGCCGACTTCCTCACCGATATAAAGCATGGGGGCTTCGTCCCGCTCCCCTTCGCCAATGACGATACGGCCCTGCATCTGGATCTGCCCCATCCGCTCGCGCATCGCCTCAACAGCCGCAGCATCGGCCTCGTCTTTCTTGCCCAGGCCGGTCAGATGGGCCGAGGCAATGGCGGCCTGTTCAACGACCTCAAGAATTTCCTGGATGAGGGTGCGATCCACAACGGTCGGGCGGGGGATAGGGGGCTGGCAGAAAAGAAAGGATCAAGATGGGAGGGGCGATGGGAACCCATCGCCGCAGCTAAACAGATTCGCTTCAGCGCGCCTACCACCCACTTCCGTTTCCTGAAAGCGGGTTGATCGTATCAGCGGAGACGGCGGTCAAGGGGAACCGGGGCCAAAAACAGGGCAAGCCTTGGGCCCAGGGTCGATTCCGTAGAATTGTGTGCCCTTGCCCCGGTGGCCTCCATGAGTACCAAGCCCCTGGTGATTTCACCTTCGATTCTTTCAGCCGATTTTTCTCGCCTCGGCGAGGATGTGCGGGCTGTGGATGCCGCAGGCGCAGACTGGATCCATGTGGACGTGATGGATGGGCGCTTCGTACCCAATATCACCATCGGACCCTTGATCGTGGAGGCCCTGCGTCCCGTCACCACGAAGCCACTGGATGTGCACCTGATGATCGTTGAACCCGAGAAATATGTCGCCGATTTTGCCAAAGCCGGCGCCGACATCATCAGTGTGCAGGTAGAAGCTTGCCCCCACCTGCACCGCAATCTTGCCCAGATCAAAGACTTGGGCAAAATGGCTGGGGCAGTGCTGAACCCAAGCACGCCACTAGACACTTTGAACTATTGCCTTGAACTCTGTGATCTGGTGCTGATCATGAGTGTTAATCCTGGGTTCGGTGGCCAAAGCTTTATTGAAAATCAAGTACAAAAAATCCGTGAACTACGACGGATTTGTGATGAACGGGGACTGGATCCCTGGATCGAGGTCGACGGTGGAATCAAGGCGAGCAATGCTTGGCAAGTAATTGAGGCTGGAGCCAACGCCATTGTGAGTGGCTCCGGCGTCTTCAACCAACCCAGCTATGCCGAAGCGATCACCGGTATCCGCAATAGCCGACGGCCGCAACCTGCCCTGGTCTAAAAGTCGGGTCTTCATGTAACAAATAAACATATCAATATAAAGAAATTAGATTGTTTGCATCTCTTGGGGATGGGCACCATTTGAATAGCAATGTTTGCCCTTCCTCCATGAAAAGCTCAGCCCCGCGCCCATCTGGTCTAGCCATCAGCCTCAGCTTGGCAGCTTTCTTTGCCACAACCCTGTTGGGCACGATGCCGGCCAAAGCCAGGATCAGCAGCCTGAGCAATCTATTTTCCTTTGGAGATAGTCTTTCCGACAGTGGCAATAGCAAGTCCGTTAGCCAAAGTGCCAAAGGATTTACTTTCCCACCAGCACCCTATGACGACGGACGCTTCAGCAACGGACCAGTCGCCGTCGAATATCTATGGCAAATATTCAATCCAGGTAGTACCGCTTTCAAGAACTCCCTCAGCCCCGGCAACAAAGACACTAATTATGCAATTGGCGGCAGCAGTTCGGGGCTGCAAAACTATCTCGAACTCCATCCGCCTGTCATTTCAGTAAGTTTGAGCACCGCCTACAACGAAAAAGGCAACGCTTGGCAACTCGACAGCTTCGCCAGCCAGAACCAAACTTTTGATCCGGACACCTCTCTCTTTTCTGTCTGGTTTTTTCCAAACGACCTATTTTGGTATAATAATTCAACGCCAAATAGCCTGCCAGGGACCTACACCGGCAATCCAGGCCCCGAAATTGGACCACCAGCTGGCTTTTCTGCTGTTGTCGGCAATGCTATAAATAATATTGTCGGGACAATCACCAAATTGGCGGACAGCTACGGGGCACGCCACTTCCTGGTACCTAACAGTGCCTTGATCGGCAACACGCCCGAATTCGCTGGCACACCGCAGCAAGATGCATTGAATCAGCTTTCCGCCGGCTTCAACAACTCGCTGCAGACCAACCTGAATCTTTTGAGCTCCCAACGACCTGAACTGGACATCATCCAGTTTCAAACGGACGACTTACAGCAGGAGATTCTCGGCAATCCATCACTATTCGGCTTTACGGATGTAACAACTAGGTGCATAGAGAACACGAATTGTGCCACCAATGCGGGTGGTGTGGCCAATGACTGGTTCTACTGGGATGGCACCCATCCAACTACAACCGGGCATGAAATCTTTGCCCAAAGAATGTATCAAAACGTTTATCAACCTGTGCCAGGACCTCTGCCCCTCATCGGCATCGCTGCGGGCTTCGGTTGGAGCCGGCAACTACGCCGCCGCATAAAATCCAGTCTTGAGAGGGCATAGGTGCCGTACGTAAGGCAGCCAATGTTGATCAGCTGCCAAAAAACCAGCCATAACTGTGCAGGCCAATGCCAAGCAGATTAACCCCTATGTAGCAAACGGCGATCACCACAAGGCCGGCGGCCGCCAGCAAAGCTGGCCGACGGCCCTGCCAACCTCGGATTAGACGGGTGTGGAGATAGGCCGCATAAACCAGCCAGCAAATCAAGGCCCAGGTTTCCTTGGGATCCCAGCTCCACCAACTGCCCCAAGCTTCATTGGCCCAAACCGCACCGCTGACCAGCCCCACCGATAGCAGAAGAAAACCGACCGTGATAGTGCGATAACTGAGGCTATCGAGCTGTTCACTGATACGAAAATCACTGCTGCTCAAGCTCACTGCTCCTGGTCCATCGCTGCTGAGCTGGGCCTGGCGAAACCCACCGCTGCCAATCGAACTGCTGCGCAGTTCCAGTGCCTCATCTCGGTCTGTGAACAGAACCGCCACACTCAGCAGGGAGCCGACCAAAAGTGCGGCATAACTCAGCATGATCACACTGACATGCATCACTAACCAGCTAGAGCGGAGAGCTGGCACCAACGGGGAAGCCTCTTGGAGCCGATCCGGCAAGGCAAAGCTGGCAAAGGCCACACAGCCCAGCGCCATGGGGGTGGCTGCTGCCGGTACCAGGGGACTTGGCCAGGCCCGCTCAACCAGGAGCTGGGTGAGGGTGCAGCCCCAGGCCAAAAAGCAAAGGGATTCGTAGAGATTGCTGATCGGGAAATGGCCGGAATCCCACCAGCGCAGGACCAGCTGGGCTGTGAGGCAAAGATTGGCGG
>JBILDB010000226.1:0-4392 GCA_044352805.1 Cyanobium sp. | reverse complement strand
TGGTTTTTGATTGGCATTACGAAACCCGAAGTATCCATCTCGAACATTAGAAGAAGTTCTAACGTAAGCATTGATCGTGTAGCGATTACCGGCCTGTAATACAACGCGTTGGCGAATGGCGTTCCATCCTTGAGAATTTCGTACAAAAGCATTATTTGGACCTGATTGACTTAAGCCTTTGCCAATATCGATACCTCCAGCCCCCTCTAAAGCCCAAGGTCTGGATACACTTCTGGATCGTTGTTGTTCAAAACTGGGGTCATCAGGCCTCCATGCACACATTGCCTGGACGCTTGGCTGGTAGCTAAAAGTTATGCCAAAAAGCATGACACAGGCCAAGGCATGGATTGAAGCTTTGGGCTGCTTGAATAAATACGTCATTGCAATGGGTGATGATTTATACAAAGTTGACTCTAGCCATTCAAATGGTAGATCGATTGCTAAGTTATTGTATCTTCACTTAATTGGCTGAAAAGTTGCCCTTGATTATCAGCAAGGAGACTCTGGTGCCATGCAAAGGTTTGCATTCCATTCGAGCAATGTTGAGTGGCCATCGCAGCGATGCTCTACGACCACCTGCCGAATTTCGATGGGGTCCGCCGCCTCGACACCACCACCCTGCTCAGACGGCCCATCGATCGGCCAAGTTGTATATGCCTACATATTATCATTTTTTATTCTGCACGAAGTTCTTGAATTACAGATAATCTACCACAATAATCGGGTCGCTGCCTGCGGCCAACCGCTTGCCTTTGGCAGTGTGCTGCTTGGTCTTGTGGACTTTGATTTCGTGAGGGAATACTTTTGGGATGAATTGGGATGAAAACGTTCTTTTGGATCCCGAGGTAATGGTCAGCTTATCAGAAAAAACAAGGCAGTATTTGGCTTCAATCAAGAAACATTCGCTCTAGTGCAGGGACTCAAGCCCCACCCGCAGAAACTAGAAGTCCAGGAGGTAGATGCGGAGTCCAAATCATGGCAAAACTACTACAAGCAAGGCAAATGCTATCCCTATCACGAAGAGCAGCAGGAGTAAGTCAGCGGCAGCAGCATTCAGCTGGATGCCTGGGGGGGTGAGCCGTTGGATGGCTTTGACGGTTGCCCAAGATAGGGTGACGGACTGAAGCGACCGCTTGAATCCAATGCCAGAATCCTGAGGTTTAATCCAGGTCCCCAATACAACATCCGACTCCAGTGCCTGACTGAATGACCAAGCTCTTCCTCTCCCACAGCTCAACGGATGACCCGTTCGTGCGTGATCTCCGCGCCGTGCTGGCCGATCACGGCCAGGAAGGCTGGATTGATTCGCGCCAGTTGCGCGGTGGTGATCCGCTTTGGCCGGAGATTGAGCAGGCCATCGAAGCCGCTTCGGCCTTTGCCGTGGTGGTTAGTGCGGCTGCGTTGCAGTCGAAGTGGGTGGGCAAGGAGCTGCGCCATGCGCTCCAGCTTCGCGAGCAGCGCGGCAAGGAGCAGTTCCCCGTCTTCGCGCTGGCGCTCGATGGCACCAAGCTCGGGGTGCTGGAGGAAATCTTTGGCGAGGAGCCGGTTTATATCCCGCTCAGCAGCGGTGCTGGCGGCATTGAGGCGGCGATCAACCCAATCCTCGTGGCCCTGGGCAAGCGTGATCCCGCCGACGTGCCCGCTTTGCCGCAGCCGCAGGCCGAGCCGCTGGAGGAGCTCGTGCTTGAACTCTCCGACCTCCAATTCCAGGAGCGTGATGGCGTGCGCCGCGCCACGGCCCGGGCCCGGCTGATCTACGAACCCGCCACGCCAGGCCAGCCAAAGGTCCATAGCACCCAGAGCTGGCGGCTGGTGGCGCCCACCGGGCCGATCGAAGCGGGTGAACTGCGCTGGTATCTGGAGCAATACGCCATCTGGCCGAGTCCCTATTTCAAAAGCCGGGCGCGGCAGGTGGAGGAAAAGCTGGTGCAGTGGGGCCAGCAGCTGCACGGGGCGGCGTTGCCCTTGGCCCATACAGCGAACGTTATGAATGCCTGGGCGAGGGTCGGCGACCAGGCCGGCCGTCGCTTCTCCGTGCAGGTGGATGCGACGCTCGAAGCCGGGGCGCCCGATGCCGAAGCCGCCAAGGCCCGCGAAGCCGCCACGCTCCTGCTCGGCCTGCCCTGGGAACTGCTGCACAACGGCAACAGCTACCTCTTCCAGGGCGCCAAGCCGACGCGGGTCCGGCGGCGCTTGCCTGGCAGAGGGGGGCCTCATCAGCCTCGCCGTAACCCAGGCCCTGCGCAGCGGCGATCCGGCCCAGGCCGCCACCCTCCTTCAGGAACTAGAAGCCGATCCCGATGCAACATGACTCCTGCCCTTCATCGAGGCCCTCCAGGCCGTTGTCGCCGGCAGCCGCGACCCAGCCCTCTCCGATCAGCCGGAATTGGACTGCACCATGGCCGCCGAAATCCTCTTGCTGATTGAAAGCCTGGCAGGAGACCAGGGGTGAAAGCGTGGGCTGAAACCGAGGGCCGGCCTGAGGTTGCGGGCACTGAGGTCAGCCCGTTCAGCTCACAAGCGCCAGTGGCAGCCCAGGCACCCGCGCGAAGGTGGAGTCTCCGGTGATCATCACTGCATCGGGGCCGAGTTGGAGGCAGGAAGCGGCCTGCAGGGCATCGGCTGTGCGGAGGTTGTGGCAGGCGCGGATGTTTGTGGCCTGCTCCACCACAGCGGCGTTGAGTTCTACCCAGCAGAGATCCGTTTGTGCGAAAAAGGCATCGAAACGCTGAAGAGCAGCCTGATCGCCGCGTCGCAGGGGCCCGACCCGGCATTCCAGCCAGCTCAGGCGACTCAGGCCTAGGCGAGTGATGGAACCTGCCTCAGGATCCTGGGCCGCCGCAAGCCTGCGCAGTTCGGTCTTCACCGCCTCGGCCCAAGGTTGAGCACCTTCGAGGACATAGATCAAGGCATTGGCATCAAGGAAGGCGATCACCAATTGCGCACCTCCGACAGCTCTGCATCGATCTCTGCCTTGGTGCGCCCAGTGGTCGATGGTGTCTGCTGCAAAAGCCATTCCAGGGACGAAATCTCGGGGACCGGCGCCTGGCTGGCCTGATGTTGCAGGCGGCGATAGTGCTCTTCGCTCATCACCACTGCCGCAGGCCGGTTGCGCTTCATCAGGTGCACAGGGCCGCCCCTAAGAGCCTCCTCGATGGCAGCAATGCCACGACGCTTGAGCTCGGCGGAACTCAACACATTGGGCCGGTCCCCAGCCATTAAGCACTCAACGACATTGCGCCAACATGCTAGGGCTACCCACCGGCAACAGTACCGAAAACGGTATCGAGCACATGATTAAGAAAGTTGGCCATCTCAGGCAGCTGGCGGACGAGGAGTTTGCAGCCACGCGGTCATGAGCAGTTCGCCGACGAGCACGTTCGTCTCGCCGACGAGTCGCATCAGCTCTGTTTATGGCTATGGCAGGACGAAATCTCGTGCACGGTCCGCCGGTCCTGGGCCGTGATCGGCACTAAAAAACCGATTGGCTCGCCGTCTCGTTTGATTTCCATACCCCTGACTTGATTCGATTTTGCACCGAAGCGATGTATTCGAGAACACATCCAAAGTGACTTTGCCCTGAAAACATCGTTTAACCAGTTGTTTTTGTGCCCAATGTCCTGGTTCCGCTCCAATGCTGCCCGTCGCCCGCTGTTTGCCGGCACGATCGCCCTTGCCGCCGCCTCTTGCCTTGCTTTCGGTGGCTCCGCCATTAGCCAGGCCCTGTCGGCGCCAGCCGCATCGGCCGGCTATGGCGTCACCAGCCTGGCGCCCGGTGGCACCAGCTTCCAGGTGCTTTCGCCCGAGGAGGCCGCAGCGGCTGCGTCTTCGGGGCGCTGGAAGGTGCTGGACGTGCGGCCGGTGCCGCCGCTCTCTTACATCGGGGGCCATTTGCCCGGCGCGGTGCATCTCTCGGAGCAGGCCTTCCGGGGTCCCAATGGTCGGCTGCCGTTCCAGATCTGGAGCCCCAGCGAGCTCTCCAGCCTGCTGAGCCGGGCCGGCATCTCCAATAGGGATGCCGTGCTGGTCTATTCAGACGGCAATGACGTGCTGGGGGCGGCCCTGGTCTCCTACATCCTGGAGAAGAGCGGCGTCAGCAAGGTGGCGATTGTGGATGGGGGCCTCAGCGGCTACAAGGCGGCCTCGCAAAGCACCACCAAGGCCTTCCCCACCTTTGCCGCCGGTAGCTTCAAGCCCACCGCGGTGCGGGGCCTGGATATTTCCCTGGGCGAACTGGAGCCCCTGATTGGCAAGAGCGATGTGGTGATTGTCGATCCGCGCCCCAAGGCCCAGTTCGAGGGCACGGATCAAACCTTCATCCGCAACGGCCACATCCCGGGGGCCAAGAACATCCCCTGGCAAGCATTCACGGAGGCGAACAACGCCGATGAG
>JBILDB010000225.1:0-4412 GCA_044352805.1 Cyanobium sp. | reverse complement strand
GCCGCTTAGACGCAATAGTTGGGAAATTCCCGCCACCACCGAAGCGCTGCCCAACATCAGGGTTAAAAAGGCGGCCGAGGCAAACGGCATCACCAGAGCCAGGACCGCTCCAGCCAGCAACAGGCCGGCGGTGATCCAGCGAAGAATGGGGCTAGCTGGTGCAGTCACAGGATCGGGGCGGAAGGGACAATGGTTTCAACCTAGGCCGCCTGCCCGGAAAGGGATTTAAGCGACGCAATCCTGCAAAGAAATCAACATGGGCTGCCTCGGGCCCCAGGTGAATCGGCAAGGGGAGTCAACCCTGGCTGGCCAGCACACCCCGCAGACCTTCGCTGTAGAGAATCGCCGTACAGAGGACAGCCGCGGCCCAGCAGAGACTGCGCAAGGGGGGCAGGTTGGCGATGTAGGCCCCGATGTAGCCGAGGCGCAGCAAAGGGTGCAGCCAAGCAGCCGCCACCGCCAAGGCGGCGGTGGGTGAGCCGGCGGCGGCGGCGATCAGGGCCAGCAAGCAGGCGGGAGCGTGCAGGCCAAAGGCCTCAAAACTGTTCTGATGGGCCCAATTGGCCCGTTTGCCCCAGGCGGGCAGCCGCTCAAACATGGCCCGCGGCGCCGCCAGATCAGCAGGCACGAAATCCGCCTGGGAGCGGGCGGCCCCCAGGGGGATCAGGCTGGCAAACACCACCCCCGCCGAAAGGACCAGGGACCAGGCGAAGGCAGGATGGGACATGGTGGCGGCGACGCCGCGGCAGCGGCAGGGGTCAAGCTCTTTTCTAGGCTGCGGCAGCGCCGCATCGAGAGTTCCAGGCCATGGCTGACAGCTTCAGTTTTGATGTGGTTTCCGATTTCGACCGCCAGGAGCTGGTCAATGCCCTCGACCAGGTGCGGCGGGAGTTGGTGCAGCGCTACGACCTCAAGGACAGCAACACAGAGATCGACCTGCAGGATGACGCCATCACCATCACCACCGCCAGCGACATGACCTTGGAGGCGGTGCTGGATGTGTTGCGGCAAAAGGCCACCAAACGCAACCTTTCGCTAAAGATTTTTGATCTGCAGAATGCCGAGCCGGTGGGGGGGAACCGGGTGCAACAGGTGGTGAAGCTGCGCAAGGGCCTCAGCCAGGAGCTGGCCAAAAAGCTCTCCAAACAGGTGCGAGACAACATCAAAAAAGTGACAGTGGCCATTCAGGGCGACAGCCTGCGGGTCACCGGCAAAAACAAGGACGACCTGCAACAGGTGATCCAGTTGCTTAAAGCCGAGGATCTAGAAGTGCCGTTGCAATTTGAGAATTATCGTTGAGTTTGGGCTGGTTGATTCAGGGCTATGCCAGGGCCTTGACTAGATCTGGCGCGGCTGCCTTTTCGCCCCATTAGCCCCAATGGCTTGCCTGGCCCTCTGCTTGAGCATCGTTGTCCCCGGGACAGGGAATGGGGCCTGCGCTCCACTTAATGAAAGTCTCCAAGCCCTTTCAGCCAGGCTAAATTTGGATCAGTTTCCAGACCAACCATGAATCAGCCCACCGGCCGTTTTCTGCTACTCGCCAGCGCCGCCGCTGGGGCGGCGTTTTGCCTGATCGGCGCTCCCGCCCGGGCGGCGGCTCTACCCCCCTGCCCGGAAACGAATCGGCTCGAGGCCCCCTGCGAGCGGCCCCAACCCCCCTGCCTGCCCGCCCAAGCCCCCTGCAACCGCTAAGGGTGCCCGGCGGGTTCACGCCCACAGCTTCACACTCCGTTACGCGATGATGGCAAGGCCGTGGCAGCGCGGCCCCCGCCGTTTTGCGCAACGATGACCCTCACCCCTGGCCGTACCCCGGCTGCAGCCCCCCAGTTCCCCAAGGATTCCGGCCCCGTCCCTGGGGGGATGGCAGTGGATCCTGCGTCAGCAGGCTCCCGCCAGGACCTGCGTTTTGAGCGCGCCCAATGGGCCAGTGCTTTTCGCAACGTCGACCGCGAGCTGACGGCGATGCCGCTGCAGGCCACGCGAGGCACCATTCCGGCTGCCCTCAACGGCACCCTCTATCGCAATGGACCTGGCCGCCTGGAGCGCGCCGGCCATTGGGTCCACCACCCCTTTGATGGTGACGGCATGATCACCGCCCTGCGCTTTGAGGGCGGTGGTGTGGGTCTTACCAACCGTTTTGTGCGCACCGAGGGCTGGCAGGCGGAGGAAGAGGCCGGTCGTTATCTCTACCGCGGCGTTTTCGGCACCCAGAAGCCCGGCGGCCCCCTGGCCAACGCCTTTGATTTGCGGCTCAAAAATATCGCCAACACCCATGTAGTGCGCCTGGGCGACAACCTTTTGGCGCTTTGGGAGGCCAGTTCGCCCCACGCCCTCGATCCCGACAGTCTCGAAACCAGGGGCATCAGTTTGCTGGACGGGGTTCTCAAGCCCGGTGAGGCCTTCAGTGCCCACCCCCGCTTTGATCCCGGTCACCACGGCGCCCCCCGCATGGTCAGCTTCGGCGTCAAGAGCGGCCCGCGCAGCACCATCCGCCTGATGGAGTTCGCCACTGATGGCCCCAAGGCCGGCCAGTTGCTCAGCGAACGCAGCGACAGCTTTAACGGCTTCGCCTTTCTGCACGACTTCGCCATTACCCCCGATTGGGCGATCTTTCTGCAGAACGCCATCGCCTTCAACCCCCTGCCCTTTGCCCTGGGGCTCAAGGGAGCGGCCCAGTGCCTGCGCTCCAAGCCCGGTGGCCAGGCCCGCTTCTGGCTGGTGCCCCGGGACAGTGGCGCCCACGCCGGCGAAGCGCCCCGGGTGCTCGATGCACCCGAAGGCTTTGTCTTCCACCACCTCAATGCCTACCAGGAGGGCGAGGAAGTGATTGTGGAAAGCATCTACTACGACGACTTCCCCTCCATTGATCCCGAGACGGACTACCGCACTGTCGATTTCGACCTCATCCCCGCCGGCCTGCTGGAACGCTGCCGCCTCAACCTGGCGACCGGCACCGTGAGCAGCGAGCGCCTCAGTGAGCGCTGCTGTGAATTCGCCATGGTCAATCCCAGCCAGCAGGGCCTGGCCGCCCGCTATGCCTGGATGGCCGTCGCCGAGCGCGAAGCCGGCAACGATCCCCTACAGGCTTTCAAGAAACTCGACCTGCACAGCGGCGAGCGGCGGGTCTGGAGCGCCGCCCCCCACGGCTTTGTCAGTGAGCCGTTAATGGTGCCCCGCCCCGGCGCCAGCACCGAGGACGACGGCTGGCTGCTGGCGGTGGTCTGGAACGGCGAACGCAGCGGTAGCGACCTGGTGATTCTGGACGCCGCCTCCATGGCAGAAGTGGCCATGGTGGAACTGCCCCTGGCGATGCCCTACGGCCTCCATGGCAGCTGGAGCCAGGCCTAGCCCCTCCAATTGGGCAGCCCCCTTCGGTCAGGCTGCCCTAGCCTGCTTTATCCAGTGCGGGTGCGGTGATCCGGGGCAGCCTTTAGCCCCCCATTACCGCAACAATTCTGCCCATCAGGAGCGATAGGGATCGTCATGGCGATGGGCATGGGCGGTGAGCGTCGAAGCTGGGTGCGTTCCCAGGCCGCCGGCCCCCGGATCACCAGTAATAGCGATGCCCTGCAGGCCGAAAATTATCTGCTGCGGCAGGAGGTGCTGAGGCTGCGCCAGCAGCTCGATCGCCGCGAAACCCGTCCCCCTGCCGCCGAAGCCTGGAGCCGTCGCTCGCCCGTCACCAGTGGGGCGGCTCCGGCTCAGGCCGCCGCCGCCAACTCCGCCCCGGCCATCACGGCAGACCAGGTGCGGCGTTGGGGAGAGGCCATGACCCGCCATCGCCGCTGGCACCAGCTGCGGGTGGGTGCGATCGCCTGGCACAGCCCCCAGGGCCGGGCTTCGGCCCCGGGCCGGGGTCTCAAGGGGCTCATCGATCAACTACTGGGCGCTCCGGCGGACACCGCCGCCGCCTTTGAGCAGCAACTTGAACGCCGCTGGCCTGGCCTGGGGGAAGTTCTGCGGGGCGCCCTGCAGGGACCCTCCAGCAAGGCCCGCCTGGCAGTTCGGGCCGCCTTCGCCATGCTGGGCCCCGCCGCCGCCATCCGCCTCGACGTTGAGCCCTTGGCGGTGGTCGAGCTGTTGATTGAGGCCATCAATGCCCTGGAAGTCGAGGCCGATGCCGCCCAGACCCAGCGCTCCTGGACCCAACAGCCCCCCCGCCAGCAAAGACCCCAGGACCGGGCCCAAGCAACGGCCCAGGACCGGGACAGAGCCCAGGACCCCTGGGGCCCTGGCCGCCGCCGAGCTGCCAGCAACAGCGCCAGCCCGGGAGCAAGCCCAGGAGCAAGCCGGGAAACAGCCTCTGGTCCCGCCGCCGGGGCCGCTCGCTCCGGGGGCAACCGCCGCACCACGGGGGCGGGGCAAGAGCGCCCGGGAACCGAGGCTGCAGGAACAGGCCCCACCGGGGCAGG
>JBILDB010000224.1:0-4417 GCA_044352805.1 Cyanobium sp. | reverse complement strand
GTGGAGGAATGGGCCCAGGGGAGCAACCCGCTCAGTGAGGCCTGGATTCAGGAACTCCATGCCGTGGTGATCGTGCGGGGTCGGGGGCGGAGGCGCCAACGAACGCCATTCCGAGTGGAGGAAGTACCTGTGGTGGACACCGTGAGCCGCAGGATCGAGTTTGCGCCACCCACCCCTGCGGACGTGGGTCTGCTGATGCAGCAACTCTGCCAGTGGTGGCAAGCCAGCGAGAGGCTGCCGCCGCTGATCCGCGCCGGCCTGCTCAGCCACCGGTTCATTTCCATCCACCCCTTCCCGGATGGCAATGGTCGCTGCGGGCGCCTGCTGGCTACGGCGTCCCTATGGCGGAGCGGCTACGCCTTCCGGGGGTTCCTCAGCTTCGAGGAGTGGTTTGCGGCTGATCGCGAGGCGTATTACGGGTCGCTGCAGCTTGGTTGCCCTGTGGATTTCTACGAAGGTCGCCACGACCCCGACCACAGCCTCTGGTTGGAGTACTTCGCCGCGGTGCTGCAGCGGGCCGCAGCTGATCTGGCAGAGCGGGCGCAGGCCCTGCAGGCCCGCCAGGAGCCTCCCGTGCCCCACCCATGGGAAGGGCTGGATCGGCGCAGCCAGCAGCTGCTCACGCGTCTTCGGGCGCGGGTGGCAGCAGGCCAGGTGCCGGCGGATCAGTTCAAACCCACCGAATTGGAGGAGTGGTTTGCGGTGTCATCCACCACCGCGCAGGACTGGTTGCACCAGTGGCAGGAGCAGGGGCTGCTGGAGCCCGCCAGGGCGGGCCAACGCATTCGCACTTGGCGGCTGCGCGAGCCTTGGCAGCAGTGGGTGTTAGGCCAACCGCTGCAGCGCGAATAGGGCAAGTGAAATGCGGTCTTCAGCCCGGCCAATATCACCAAAACACTGCCATGGCAGTACTCAGCCCTCCCAGATAAGCCAACTCAGCTCGCAAGGCTTGCCGCCATTTCCCTGACCCATGACCCGCCGCACCCCCACCATCGACCCCGAACTGAGAGCCCACCGGGAGTGGCTGGGGTATCTGCAGCCGGTGGGCCTGGTGGTGGCGCCAGCGGCGATGATGGATGCCGGCTGGGTGGTGACCCGCAGCGGCAGCGAGCTGATCGAGCGGCAGGAGCGCTACCGCGAAGCCATTCAAGGCCTCTCCAGCGCAGGTGATACCGCCGATCCAGAGCCGGAAGCTGACGGCGACACCAGAACGCGCGGCTTCCCGCAGCTGGAAACCTTGCTGGTGGAGCACCTGGGCTGGAGTGCCGATCAGATCCAAAGCGAGCCCGCCCTGATCGAGAGCTACAGCCGCCACCTGCCGGAGCTAGGCGAAACGCTGCGGCCCACGGCCCTGGTGCCAGCGGCCAATGGAGAAGGGATTCAGTTGCTGCTGCAGGCCCTGCCATCACTGGCCCCCCCTGGACCAAAAGGGCAGCAGCGGTGAGCACCTCTGGCGGGCCACCAGCCAGGAGCGTTTTGAGTGGCTGCTGGTGGTGGCGCCGAAGGGCGAGAGCTCCGGCCACCTCACCTTCCCCCTGGCCGAGCTGGCTGAGGTGGGCGGCCGCTTGATGTTCGCCGGGCTGGAGCTGCTGCTGGGCCAGAGCCCGGTATTCCTCGATCCCGACGGCTACCGCCTGAGCGATGTGCTCAAGAAGAGCCGCAGCTTCCAGGCGGTGGTGAGCAATGCCCTGGCCGACCAGGTGCTCGCCGCCCTGTGGGAGCTGCTGCGCGGCTTCCAACGGGCCGATGAGCTGAGCCAACGGCAAGACGTGGAGCTGCTCGCCGACCTGCCGGAGCGCGACCCGCAGCAGCTCTATGTCGGCCTGATCACGGTGCTGATGCGGCTGGTGTTTCTGCTCTACGCCGAAGACGAAGCCCTGATGCCCGCCGATGCGCTCTACGAACAGAACTACAAGGTGAGTGGCATCTTCGAGCGGCTGCGGCAAGACGCCGCCGACTATCCCGACACCATGGAGCAGCGCTACGGCGCCTGGGCGGGGCTGATGAGCCTCTGCCGGCTGGTGTATGCGGGCGGCGGCGCCACCACGGGCTACCTGCCGGCGCGCAAGGGCCAGCTGTTTGATCCCGGGGCCTACCCGTGGCTGGAAACCCCCTGGATCAGCGATGGGGTGGTGCTCGCCGTGCTCAGCAACCTGCTGGTGGTGAAGGGGGAGCGGATCAGCTACCGGGCCCTCGATGTGGAGCAGATCGGCTCGGTGTACGAGGGGATCATGGGCTACGCGGTACGGCGCATCCCCGGCCGCTGCATCGGCCTGAAGAGCAAGCCCCAAGGGGCGAAGAAACAACTCACCACGGCGGTGGATCTCGATGCGTTGCTGGACTTGCCTGGTGGCAAGCGCAGGGCCTGGCTGGAGGAGGAAACGGGCACCACCCTGCCGCCCAAGGCGGCCACCGCCCTGAAGGACGCCGCCAGCGAAGCCGAACTGCTCGAAGCCCTCGCCCCCCGCATCGACCAAGCCCTCTTCGATGGGCCCCAGACGGCCGGCAGCCTGGTGTTCCAACCCACCGGAGAACGGCGCCGCAGCGGCAGCCACTACACGCCGCGGGCATTGACCCGGCCAATCGTGGCGGAGGCGTTGCGCCCTTGGCTGGAGCGTTGCCACCACCAACCCACCGCAGAGCAGATCCTGGCCCTCAAAATTTGCGATCCGGCCATGGGTTCGGGGGCGTTCTTGGTGGAGAGCTGCCGTTACCTTGTCGAACTGCTGGAGCTGGCCTGGAATCGGGAGGGATTGCCGGAAGCCCTCAAACCCGGCGGCCAGGCCCATGGCGAAGACCCGCTGCTCTATGCCCGCCGCCTGATCGCCCAGAGCTGCCTCTATGGCGTCGACAAGAACCCGTTTGCGGTGAACCTGGCCCGCCTCAGCCTCTGGCTGGTGAGCCTGAGCAAGGACGCGCCGTTCACCTTTGTGGACCACGCCCTCAAGTGCGGCGATTCGCTGGTGGGTGTAAGCAAACGGGAAATCAGCCAGGCGATCGAAGGTGCCTTCGAGCAGAAAGAGCTGGAAGAACCCACGATTCGACAGGCCAGGGTGCGGATCAGTGGAGATTTTGAAGCATTCCACAGTGACAGCCGCACGGATGCGGATGACCAACGCAAGCGCGAAGCCCTCCAAGAAATGGACGATGCCACTGCCTATCAACGCTGCGTGGGAGACCTTCTTGTGGCAGCCCATCTTCAGGGCAAGAACCCAAAAGATCGGCAAGAGCTCCGCAGGATTTATATGGAACCAACGCTGAAGACGACCGAAGCAGCCGAGTTGAGACAGCTCATACCAGGGCCATTGCAGCAGCTGCGCGAGGGTGAAAAAGGGATCAAACCTCTGCATTGGGATCTGGTGTTCCCGGATGTATACGACCGAAGTACTCCAGGCTTTGACGTGTTTGTGGGGAATCCGCCCTTTGCCGGCAACAACACCTTCATCCAGGGTTACCCCGAGGGAATTCTCGATTGGTTTAAGCAACTACACCCTGAGAGTGGTGGTAACTGTGACCTTGTTGCACACTTCTTCCGCCGCTGCTACCAGCTGTTACGGCCCGGCGGCGCGCTAGGGCTGATCGCCACCAACACCATCGCCCAAGGTCACACCCGCAGCAGCGGTCTGCGCTGGATTTGCCTTAACGGTGGCACAATCTATGCGGCCCGGAAGCGGTACAAGTGGCCAGGCGTGGCGGCGGTGGTGGTGAGCGTGGTGCAACTGGTTAAGGGCGCCTATGCCGGCGTGAAGCTATTGGACAAGCGACCAGTTGAGAAGATCACGGCCTTTATGTTTGCCAAAGGCGGTCATGAAGATCCAAAGCAGCTAGTGGCCAATGCCGGCAAGAGCTTTAAGGGAAGCATGGTGTATGGCATGGGGCTCACTTTCGATGATTCCGGCCCAGCAGATGACGACACCCCTGGCATTCCCTCGCCAATCGCATCAATGGAGCGGCTAATTGCTGAAAACTCGAAAAACGCTGAGGTGATATTTCCGTATATTGGTGGCGAGGAGGTGAACAGCAGCCCCACCCATTCCCATCACCGCTATATGATCAACTTTGGCGAGCGGAGCGAGGAGGAGTGCACGCGGGAGTGGCCTGGGTTGATGGCGATTGTGGAAAAGAAGGTGAAGCCTGGGAGACTGGAACAGAATCGTGAGATCCGTGCACGCTACTGGTGGCGGTTCGGTGAGACTTGCCCTGCACTGTACGAGGCTATTTCTGAGTGTAATCAGGTATTGACGAATTCCCAGGTAAGCAGTCACATCTGCTTTGCTTTCAAGAAAGCCGACCTCGTTTTTGGTCACACCGGTGACTTTCAGGAAAGGTGTCACTCCTTGGCTGCCTTTCAGGCGGCTTGGATAAATGGTAGCGCCTGATTGGATTGGTGGCCTTCTGGTGGCTTGTTGATCCACAC
>JBILDB010000223.1:0-4425 GCA_044352805.1 Cyanobium sp. | reverse complement strand
TGAACGTCCCATGAGTGCCTCAGCGTGTAAGTAGGGCGGCGAAAATAGACAATTGAAGAAAGCAAAATCAATGCGCGCTGGTTGAGGCCATCACGAACAAGCGCGCAGTATCCTTTGGGATCAATTATTATGTCATCAGCATTTAAAATATGGGTAAAATGACCACCGGCCAGGCGCAGACCCACATTCATCGCCCTATAAACACCTCCTCCCACTCCTTCCTTGATCCTACAGAATGGAAATCGCTCAGCATGGCGACATGCTTTTTCCAGCGTAGAATCGATTGATCCGCCATCAATGATCCAGTGCTCCAGCTGGTGACCATGCTCCGCTAGTAATGCGGTCGCTGCCGCCACCGAGCGCAGGGTGTCCGAGATGGTTGCGGCCGCATTGAGGCAAGGCGTAATCACCGTTAACAGGGGCCTCACGGTGACGCCAATGCTGGTGGGCACGGTGAACCATACACTCAATGACCCAGGCGCAATCGGCACCCTGAATGCCCGCCAGCGATTTCCCCCATCCTGGCCGCCCCCTGGGGGTTGCCTTCGATCGGCAAATCTTCCGCCGTCAGCCACGGGGGGGCATCAGCCGCTATTTCCGGGAGCTGCGCTCCGGGCTGGGCGGTTGCAGGGATATGGAGGTTCTCGAGGTCGGGCGGGGCGGCTGGCAACGGGCCGCCGTGCTGCACGCCACTTTCTACAGCGGTCAGCCTTATCGCCGGCGGTCTGGGCAGAGGCTGGTGAGCAGCCTGTTCGATATGACCCCAGAGCGCCATCCCGAGCATTTTTTTCTGCCGGGCCTGCGCTCCCCCCATGGCAACAAAGCTTCCTGGTTGAAGGCATCTGACTTGATCCTCAGCATCAGTGCCGCCAGTGCTGACGATCTGAGCTTCTTTCTGCCGCGGCTGAGTACCCCGGTGCAGGTGATCCACCTGGCCACCGCCATTGATGCCGTTGCCACCACTGCGCTGCCGGCCCTGGTCGGGCGCCGCTTCTGGCTGATGGTGGGCAAACGCCATGCCTACAAAAACGGCCTGACCCTGTTGAGGGCCCTGGCACGGTTAAGGCAGGGGCAGGTCGATGGCAAACCCTCTCAGGAGCTGCCCCTATTGGTGTTCGCCGGCGGAGGCCCGTTGCGTCGTGAGGAACGGCGCTGGATAGGCGGCAAGGGTCTGGAAGCTCAGCTGCTGCAGTTAGCCGCTGACGACCAGCAACTGGCTTGGCTCTATCGCCAGGCCGAAGCGGTGCTGGTGCCCTCGATATCCGAAGGCTTTTCTCTACCACTGATCGAGGCTCTCGCCTGCAACACCCCGGTGATGGCCTCCGACCTGGAAGTGCATCGGGAGGTGGGTGGGGACTTTGCCACCCTGCTGCCAGCCCTGAATGCGAACGCCTGGTGTGAGGCGCTGGCCAACGCTAGCTTTTCACCCCTAGAGCGCCCTCGGCAACAGCTGGGGGAAGATCGCTACTTGGAGCTGTGCAGCTACTACTCGCCCCAGCGGCTTCTCGGTGAGCATCGCCACGCCTATCAATTGCTCTGATCTGGGTGATTTGCCGAACGGCGAGGGCTGGTTCGGGACCATGCGGATTCTCATGCTGTCAGGGGATCGGGCTGGGCTGGGCATGGGCCCCAGCAGAACTGAGTGCGACAAGGGCCTGGATCACACCGTCGACATCCTTTTGGGCACGCCACTTATGCTTGCGCCACATCGGCTCGGGATTGCCTACACTGCGGAGGATCTCAGAGGGCCGCCGCAGACTGGCAACCAGGTCAACATGATCCTGCCATTGCAGGTTGAGTTCTGCAAAAACACGCTCTACAAAGTATTCCAAGGTTTCCGAACGACCCGTGCAAATTACCTGATCTTCTAGTTCATTCTCCAACTGATCAGCCCTTAGGATAAGTTGCATGGCCTCAATGTATTCCTCCGCCCAGCCCCAGTCGCGTGCCACAGAAAGATCTCCAAGTTTCAAGCGGTAGCCTGGCTCGCGCAAACAGCGCAGGGCGCCATCGACGATCTTGCGAGTCACGAATGTCCGCGAGCGATAGGGTGACTCATGGTTAAACAATATGCCCGTGACGCAATTCAATCCATAGGCCTGACGATAGACTTGAACGGTATTAAAGCTGGCATCTTTGGCAATGGCATAGGGACTCAATGGCTGACGAGGGCTGTGCAAATCAGCCGGAAGATTTGTATTGCCAAATATCTCACTGCTGCCGGCAAAATAAAGCTTTCCCTTGAAGCCTGCAAAGCGAGCTACCTCCAACAGGTTAATCGTACCGTTAATGATACTTTTAAACGTGTCAACAGGCTGCCGAAAAGACAGCCCTACCGAAGACTGGGCAGCAAGATTATAAACTTCGCCTGGATTATGGTTGACAATAAGCTCTAAAATTTCTCTGAAATCACAGATGTCCGCGGTTGTGATCTCCACCTTGCCATTGATACCAAGAGACTGGTGAATCGTGAGATTTGGATTACTAGATCGGGATACGCCGATGACCTCTACTCCCTGGCGCAACAGCGAGCGGCATAGCAATGATCCATCTTGCCCAGTACAGCCAAACACCAGTGCCTTCACCATGAACCCCTGCGCTTCTGACCCAATCTAGACGAGCCCTGTAATCAAGCCCTCAAGGCCAGAGTCATCTTCCCCTAGCTTTGAGCACCGTTTTGACCGTCTTGAGGAGGATCAATAGGTCCAGGCCAGTATTCCAATGGCGCAAATAATAGAGGTCGTAGCTGAGCTTGAGTTCGGCCTCCTCGACACTGGCGGCATAGGGGGCACACACCTGGGCCCAGCCACTGAGGCCCGGTGGCATCCAGTGACGCTTGCGGTAGTGGCGGATGCGCTCCTCCAGGTCCCGCTCCAACTCGGGGCGTTCCGGCCGGGGGCCGATCAGACTCATCTCACCGCGCAGCACGTTGAGGAGCTGGGGCAGTTCATCCAAGCGCACCCGGCGCAACAACCACCCGATGCGGGTGATGCGCCGATCGCCCCGCACGGTCCAGGTGGCCGGCGCCTGGGGTTCGGCCTGGCGCATGGTGCGCAGCTTGAACAGCTTGAAACTTTTACCCATCAAGCCACTGCGCTTCTGGACGTAGATCACCGGCCCCCGATCCTCCAGCCAAATCAACAGCGCCGCCAGAGCGATCAGCGGCAAGGTTACGAGCAACAACACCAGGGACAACAGTCCGTCGGCGGCCCGTTTGAGCTGGCGCTGCACACTGAGGCTGTCGCTCCAGGGCAGGTCATCCAGCAGCAACGCCTCCTCCGGTAGATGGCTGGGCAACAGGCGTTGCTGCTGGTTTTCGGTCAGATCGAGCAGACTCAAGCCAGGCCGATGCTGCGGTCGCGCCAGGCGCCGCAGCCAGAGGCGCTGAACCAGGGCCCAAAGGGTCATGCCAGCGAGCAGGGCCAGCTGGACACGCCGGTGCCCCAAGGTGAAATTCACCGGCAGCCGAAACAGCCAGTAGGCCAACACCACCACCAGCGCACTGGCCAGGGCCGAGAGCCCCAGCCGCGCCGCCACCAGGGAGAGCCGCAGCCGGGGCAGCTTCAAGAGGGTGTAGCTACCGAACAGCCAACTGAAGCCGATATAAACCAGCCCAAAAGGCAACAGCCATTGGGGATGACGTAGCAGATCGGTGCCGTCAAAACGGTCGACCAGGGCCGCCGCGAGCACCAGCCCTAGCAGGTCCAGGGCTGCACACAACACCAGCACCTGACGCGGCATCAGGCGCCCGGACAGGAGGCTTCGCTTGGATTTCACCCGGCCAGCGCCGCCATCAAGCTGCCCATTTCCAGCGCCTGCAGCCCATAGCTCCAGCCAAGGTTGCTCTTGATGCCTGCTCGCTCCAGGGCCTGCTGCAGGGTGTCGGTGGTGAGGACGCCGAAAATCACAGGAATGCCAGTGTCCCGGGCGACGGCGGCCACGCCCTTGCTGACCTCCGCCACCACTACATCGAAATGGGGAGTGTCACCGCGGATCACGGCCCCCAAGGTGATGACCACCTGGTAGCGACCGCTGGCCGCCAGCCGCTGGGCCACCAGGGGAATTTCGAAACTGCCGGGCACCCAGGCCACATCCAGCTGGCTACTGCTGGCGGCCACATCAATGCCATGGCGGCTGAGGCAATCAAGGCAGCCGCTGAGCAGCTTGCCCGTGACCAGATCATTGAAACGGGCGACAACCACGGCGATGCGTAGCTGGCCGACATCGGTGAAGCGACCTTCGAAAACGGTCAACGGCTCAAACCACGAAGTAACTCATGCCCCAGTTGAGCAGCACGAGGGCGACCCAGGCGGCACCACCGATCAAGATGAGGCGGTTGGAGCGGCCGCTGTCCTGGCTGCTGGCGTAGAGCACGGGAACCGCAACGATCAGGACGAAAGACATCACCACCAAGGCCAGAACGGT
>JBILDB010000222.1:0-4442 GCA_044352805.1 Cyanobium sp. | reverse complement strand
ACAGATACCCATGGGGTGGAGCTTCGGGGCCGCTAGGGTTCGCTAACACATTCCTCTCTGATCTGATGGGTCTGTTCGATCGCCTTCGCAACCTGGGCCAAGGCTCCGACAACGCGGCCAAGGTGGCAGCAACCGCAGCCGAAGCCAACCCCTCCAAAACGGACAACGCTTTTTTCCTCGATGCGGATTCCTCCAGCAGCCTGGGGGATGTCAATTACATGCGACGCTCCAACACCATCCGCCGCACTTTCCCAGGCACCGTTGACAGCCCCGGTGACAAGGAAATGGTGGCCGAGGTTGCCTCAATGGAGGCCAATCTCCAGAAGATGACCCCCGGCCTGGCCGGTACTCCCCTGGAGGAAACCGTTGAGGTGTCCCTCACGGATGGCATCCCCAAGCCGGTGAAGAAGACGTTTGCCCAGCAGATGTCCAGCTCCCAGCTGGCCGAGAAGCTCAAGGGTTCCGCCTTGGCAGTGAATACACCCGGTGGAGCCGCCCCCCGCGTAGCCAGCGAAACTTCCGAAACCACCCCGGCCCCTGGTAGCGCTGCCGCCAGGGCCGGTGCCATCGATCCCTTCAAGGCGATGGCCCGGGACCTCAACAGCTGAAAGCTGGCCCCCTTCAGCGCTTCTCGATCCAGGCCTCACTCTGGAGCACCAGTTCGCGCAGGTGTTCCAGTTGGCTTGGCTGGGCAACTGTCCAGAGCTGCCGATGATGGGCTTCCAGTAACCGCTCAGCCATGTCCCGCAGGGCCCAGGGATTGGATTCGCGCAAAAAGTCCAACACCTGCTGAGCTGCCAGCCAGCTATCGCACAGGGCCCCATAGCTCCACTGAGGCACCCGACCGGTGCTGGCGCCGTAGGCGAAGAGATAGTCAAGGCTGGCGGCCATCTCAAAGCCTCCCTTGTAGCCATGGGCGGCCATGGCCTCAATCCAGCGGGGATTGAGCAGGCGAGAACGCAATACCTTGTCGAATTCCTTCTCGATGCGGTGCATGCGCGGCCGGCTCTGGCGGGAATGGTCCCCGAACCACAGGGATGGGGCACGCCCCTGCAGCTTTTCGACGGCAGCGCTCAACCCCCCCTGGAACTGGTAATAGTCATCGGAATCAAGCAGGTCGTGCTCGCGATTGTCCTGGTTGTGCAGCACCACCTGCACCGTTGCCAGTCGCTGCTCCAGCCCCTGGCGATCGCCGGCGACCGCAAGTCCCCCTTCGCTGCCCGCCTCGCTTTCGTAACGCCAGCTGCTCCAGGCGAGAAAGGCTTCACCCAGATCGCCGCGATTCTCCCAGTGGCCGCTATCGATTAAACCCTGCAGGCCCGCTCCATAAGCCCCAGGCGCCGAACCGAAGACCCGGGAGGCATGGCCCTCGCGCTTAGCGGCGGCGGCCAGGGGATTGTCAGCCTCCTGCTCGTTGAGGTTCGCCACCAGTTGGCAGGCGGTGTTTACCCAGCGCACCAGCTGGGGAAAAGCATCCCGAAACAGACCGGAAATGCGCAGGGTCACATCAACCCGGGGTCGCCCCAATAGGGAAAGCGGAATCACCTCCAGATCCACCATGCGGCGGCTGGGACCATCCCATACAGGCCGTACGCCGATCAGGGCCAGGGCCTGGGCGATGTCTTCGCCGCCATTGCGCATCGTGGCCGTGCCCCATACCGACAACACCAACACCCGCAGATCTTCACCCTCCTCCTGGCGGTGCAGTTCAAGCAACAATTCGGCACTGCGGCGACCCAGATCCCAGGCGGCTTCCGTGGGCAGACCGCGGAGATCAACGCTATAGAAGTTCCTACCTGTGGGCAGGACATCAGGGCGCCCGCGGCTGGGGGCACCGGAGGGGCCTGCGGCGATGCGTCCGCCCCCTAGGGCATGCAGAAAGGCCTGGCGCTCGGCCTCGGCGCAGGCCAGCAAGCGCGGCAGTAGTTGGTCGCGCAAATGCCGCAGGGCCCGCTGGCTGCAGACCCCAGGAGCCAAGGGGACCGGAGCCGGGAGCGTCGGCTGCGCAGGTACAGCCTCCGCCGCCCTCAGCCCCTGCAGCGCCAACTCATGGCGCACCAGATCCAGGGCCCAGGCCTCTAACCCAGACACCACATCACCGACACACCGCAGCGACTCCGCCGCTGGCGCGCTGGATGGCTGGGAGGAGGCCACCAGGGCCAGCTGGGCCCAGCGACCAGCATCGGCCGGACTCAGCGGCTGCTCTTCTGGATCGCTCCAGGGGTCGAGGTCCAATCCCAGATCCTGGGCCAGGGCCTGGGTCAGGCCAGGAGTACCAGCCTGGGTCAGGCCAGGAGTACCAGCCTGGGGAGCCCGCGCCAGACAAAGCAACAATTCGGCCAGGAGATCTAGCTCCGGTAAGCATCCAAATACATGGAGTCCCAGGCGAATCTGGGCTTCCTTGAGTTCGCAGAGATAGCCATCCGCCGCTGCCAGCCGCTCTTCCAAACCGTCGGCCGTATCCAGGGGCAACTCCATCGCTTCGAGCCGCTCGGCCAACATGCTGCGCAGTCGGCCGGCTCGCTCCCCCCCCAGCTGGGTCGCCTGCCAATACTCATCCAGCAGCGCCTCCAGCTCCTGGAGGCCCCCATGCAGGCCGGCCCTACCAAGCGGCGGGGTGAGATGGTCGAGGATTACTGCCTGGGCCCGGCGTTTGGCCTGGCTACCCTCGCCGGGATCGTTGACGATGAAGGGATAGAGATGGGGCACCGGGCCCAGGGCCCATTCCGGGAAGCAGTCCCCAGATAGCCCCACAGCCTTGCCCGGCAGCCACTCGAGGTTGCCGTGTTTACCGACATGCACCACCACCTGGCTGCCGTGGCTCTGGCGCATCCATAGGTAGTGGGCCAGGTAGGCGTGGGTGGGCGGCAGATCGGGGCTGTGATAACAGAGGCTGGGATCGCGGTCGTAGCCCCTTTCCGGCTGGATCAATACCAGCACCGATCCGCAGGCGATTCCCCGGATTGGGAAAGCGGGGCCGCTTGGCCGCTGTTCCAGGTCCCGATCGTGCTGGGGAGGCCCCCAGACGGTCTCCAGAAGCTGGCGTCCCGCCGCGGGCAGGGTTTCATACCAGCACTCATAGGCCGCCAGGGGGAGATGGTCCAGGGCCGGCCTGTGGTCGCTTTCCGGATCGTTGCTGCGGCCGGCCAGCAGCCTGTCCATCAGGGCCGCCCCATCGGCGGGGAGTGCCAGGGGATCCCCCAGGTCGTAGCCAGCTTCAGCCAGCCAGCCCAGCATCAGGGCCGTACTGGCTGGGGTGTCCAGGCCCACCCCATTGGCCAGGCGACCATTGCGGTTGGGGTAATTGGCCAGCACCAGGGCCAGTCGGCGCTGCGCCACCGGGGTCTGGCGCAACTGCACCCAGGCGCTGGTCAGTTGGGCGATCCAGGCCAGCCGTTCCTCATCGGGGCAAAGCCGTTGCAGCGCAGTCAGCAAGCGACTGCTGCTGCCGGCCGTTTCTTTGAACGCCCCCACGCGGGTAATGATGCGGCCATCCAGTTCGGGCAAGGCCACCTGCAGGCTCAGGTCCAGGGGCCCAAGGCCAATGCTGCTGTCCTGCCAGCTCTGACGGGGCCGGGTGCTCGAGAGCACCTGCAACACCGGCACCCCCAACCGCTCCCACAGGGGTGCCCCCAACCCCGCCTCCTCAAAGCGCACCGAAGCAAAGCCCGTTGCGCAGAGCACCGCCTCGACCCCTTCACGGCCGAACCAATCCGCCACCGCCTGCTGCACGGCCGGTTCCCGCAGGCTGCTCACCCAAAGCGCCCTGGGTACCAGGCCCTGCTGGCGTAGGGCCCTCAAGGTCGCCCCCATGAAGGCCAGGTCGCCCGCCTGCATCAGAGAGCGGTAAAGCAGCACCCCCACCCGAGGCCCGTCCTCCTGCTGCCAATCGTGGCGCTCCGGGTCGTTGCTCGGGATGACCAGGGGCACCGCCGGCTCCTCACCGGCCAACAGGGAGTTCCAGCTGCCCAGCACCTGACGCAGATTCGCCGGTCCCCCCTCACGCCAACAGCGGCCCAAAGCCAGGGCCAGGGGCAGCGGCAAGGTACCGAGGGCCGCCAGCTCCTGCTCCTGTTCCGCCGTGCCCGCCATGACCAGCAGATGGCGGCGGCGTCCTCGGCCCTGCTTGGCGACCCAGCGTTGCAGGCGTTCGAGGCCATAGCTCCAGTGACCCCGACCGCCGAGCAGCCTCACGGCCACGAGCTGAGTACTGGAGAGACTGCGGCCAACGTAGTGGTCGATGGCGGCCGGGTGGCTAAGGGCCGCCAAAGGCAGGGCCCGTATCTCCCCAGCGAGCCACTCGGGTTCGGCGGCGAGCAGGCCATCGAGGGCCGCCAGGTCCGTGGCGGCACTGCTCAAAAAGACCACGGGAGCTGGGGGCTGTTCGATCAACCCCCCCAGTTCCGGAGTGGCGAAGAGGTCCCCAGGGACAGCGGCAAGGC
>JBILDB010000221.1:0-4446 GCA_044352805.1 Cyanobium sp. | reverse complement strand
TTCTGGGGGGGCGGTCTTCGCCCTGGCCCACGGCCCCCTGTGGCGCTAGATCTTGGCTACTGCACTAGCCACCATGTTCGAGACCGTCCTGTTGGCCATTGACCACAGCCCCGAGACTACGGAGACGGTGGCAGTGGGCCTGCAACTCGCCCAGCAGCACGGCAGTCGGGTCGTGTTGCTGTCCGTGGTCGAGGAGGAGGGCACGATGCATGATCCCGTCGCCGTCACCCAACTGTTGGAGCAGGCCCGGAGCCGCTTTGAGCAGGCTGGTCTGCCCTGCGATGTCTTCGAGCGTCAGGGCAAACCGGCTTTTGTGATCGGTGACGTGGCCGACGAGATCAATGCCGACGTGATTGTCATCGGCACCCATGGCATCACCCTGGAGGAGGATCAACACAGCACCGCCGCCCGGGTGATTCAGTTGGCTCCCTGTCCCGTTCTGGTGGTGCCTTGATGACGGCTAGCGCCAGCCCCACTCCCCGCCAGGGGGCCCCCGGGGGCGGGGCGCCAGCGATTCAGTGGTATCCAGGCCACATCGCCAAGGCCGAAAAGGCCCTCACCGCCAGCCTGGAGAAGGTCGATCTGGTCATTGAGGTGCGCGATGCCCGCATCCCCCTGGCCACCGCCCACCCCAGGCTGCAGCGCTGGATCAAGGCCAAGCAGCACCTGTTGGTGGTCAATCGCCGCGACATGGTCAGCGAGGCTGCCCGCAAGGACTGGGATCGCTGGTTCCGGGAGCGGGACCAAACCCCTTGGTGGTGTGATGCCCGCAGTGGCACCGGCGTCAGTCAGTTGCAGCAGGCGGCGATCCGCAGCGGCGAGGCGCTCAATGCCCGCCGGCTTGGTCGCGGCATGCTGCCCAGGCCGGTGCGGGCCCTGATGCTCGGCTTCCCCAACGTGGGTAAATCGGCCTTGATCAACCGGTTGGTGCGTAAGAAGGTGGTGGAAAGTGCCCGCAAGGCCGGCGTCACCCGCAGTCTGCGCTGGGTGCGACTGGGCCAGGACATCGACCTGCTCGATGCCCCCGGGGTACTGCCGCCCCGGCTGGATGACCAGCAGGCGGCCCTGCGCCTGGCCCTGTGCGACGACATCGGCCAGGCGGCCTACGACACCGAGGCCGTGGCCCTGGCCTTTCTGCGGCTGTTGATCCAGCTGGAGGCCGAGCCTGCCGCCGGGGTGGCCCCGGGGCTGCTGCAGGGGCGCTACGGGGTGGCGGCGACCGGCGCCGCAGTGGAGGACTGGCTCAGTGCCGCCGCCTTGCGCCACACCAGCGGCGATACGCTGCGCATGGCCCAGCGGCTGCTGGATGACTTTCGCCGCTCACTGTTGGGGCCGATCTCCCTTGAGCTGCCCTGAGGCAAGAGATGGGTTGGCCCTAAAACCGGCAATCAGTAACCGGCAATCAGTTTGCCTAGCGCCCATCACTCAGCCCAGGCGGCTTTGGCACCTAGGGTGGGAATGGAGCCGGAATCGGGGCGCACTGGAGTCCATGGCCACATTTGGCGAAGGTGAAGGCGAACGGCTGACGCTCCATTACCCCAAACCCCTGCCGATGCGTTTGGACCGTTGGCTTGTGAGTCAGCGACCCGAGCAAAGCCGGGCCCGGATTCAGAAGTTCATCGACGCCGGCTTTGTGCGGGTGAACGGTGTCACCGGTCGCGCCAAAACCCCCCTCAGGCCAGGCGATGAAGTGCAGTTGTGGATGCCTCCTCCCGAACCGCTGCCCTATCTCAAAGCGGAGCCGATCCCCCTTGATGTGCTGTACGAGGACGCCCACCTGATTGTGATCAACAAGCCCGCTGGCCTCACCGTGCATCCGGCCCCCGGCAACAAGGACGGCACCTTGGTGAATGGCCTGCTGCACCATTGCCCCGACCTGCCCGGCATCGGCGGCGAGATGCGCCCAGGCATCGTGCATCGGCTCGATAAGGACACAACTGGCTGCATTGTCATCGCCAAAAGCCAGGAGGCCTTGGTGCGGCTGCAGCGCCAGATTCAGAAGCGCATCGCCAGCCGCGAATACCTGGCGGTGGTTCACGGGGTGCCGCTGGGGGAGGCCGGCAGCATCAATGGGCCAATCGGCCGCCACCCGGTGGATCGCAAGAAATATGCGGTGGTTGATGCCGCCAGTGGCCGAACCGCCTGCACCCACTGGCGCCTGGTAGAGCGTCTGGGGGATTACTCGCTGTTGCGTTTCAAGCTGGATACGGGGCGCACCCACCAGATCCGGGTGCATTGCGCCCACTGGGGCCATCCGATTGTGGGCGATGCCACCTACAGCCGCTGTCGCAAGTTGCCGATCCCCCTGGATGGCCAGGCCCTGCATGCCGTCCAGTTGGGGCTGGATCACCCGATCAGCCAAGAGCGGCTGGTATTTGAAGCACCGCTGCCCGCAGTCTTTGAACGCCTCTTGAATCAGTTGCGTTCTCGTTCGAATTAATCTTCGTTTTCGCCTGCTTCATTTCGCTCTCCTCCCCAGTATTTAAATGCCAATAGGGCAAAGGTAACCAGCGTCATGCCTGCCCCACTATAGAAAAGCTCGCTACCGCTGCTGTTTTTGTCTGCAATCATCTCCGGTAAATGGGTGAGGTTTTCCAGAAAGGAGATGGCCATCGCCAGGATCACATAATTTGCGAATTGACCCTTGAGTTCGTGGAAATTGCCAACCCGGAAACTGCTAGGTAGTCTCAGTGGTTGCACGAACAGAGAAAACATGCCAAGGGCTAGGGTCAGGCATCCTGTTCCCACCAGCAGCAGGTTGATTCCTTGCAGTGACTCCACCTCAAAAGTGGGTAAAATCGGGTTGTCCGTGAGCTGCCCTTTGGGGATGTTCAAGGCCACCCAGAGTTGGTGCAGGATCAAGCGCCCGCCCATGACAAAAAGGGATGAACAGGCCGCCAGAAGTCCCAGCACCGGCACTACGGTCAGATAACGCGCTTTGGCTAACAGGCGAGACAACATGAAGTGATCCAGCCGTGGGTTCTGAATTTAGACTGGCTTCCTGCTCCCATCCCTTGGCTGAACTTTTTAAGCCGCCCGGATTATCCACTTGGTTCGGCGGCCGCCCGTTCGGCATCGGCCACCATTTGGTCAAACAGGGTGTGGCGCTGCAGTAGGTCGGCTACGGCGATGGCGGTCAGGACGCAGAAGCCGATCGGCAGCAGCAAGGTGTAATTCTTGCTGAGTTCAAAGCTCAGCAGGATTGCTGTCAGCGGGGTGCGGGTGAGGGCCCCAAGGAAGGCCGCCCCGCCGGCGAACAGCAGCGAAGTGGGGGCGTAATGAAACAGCTCTATCGAGAGTTGCTGCAGCAGGCTGCCCAGGGAGGCCCCCACCACCAAGGCGGGGGCGAGGAAGCCTCCCGGGGCATCGGCGGCCACGGCGAGGGCCGTGCCGATGGCTTGCACCGCCAGCACCAAAAGGGCCTGGTGCCAGTTGGTCATGCCCAACAGGGCGTCCAGGGCCAGATGTTCCGGGTTATCGAAGCGGGCCGGCAGCAGGCAGGAGGCCAGGCCAATGCCCAGGCCCACCAGGGGCAGCAGTTGCCAGGCCGGCCGCTGCCAGCGTCCAAACCGCCGCCGCAGCTGGGCAATGGC
The DNA here is from genome assembly GCA_044352805.1 of Cyanobium sp. Classification (GTDB taxonomy): domain Bacteria; phylum Cyanobacteriota; class Cyanobacteriia; order PCC-6307; family Cyanobiaceae; genus Cyanobium. The sequence goes on along the minus strand of JBILDB010000221.1, from coordinate 853 downwards.
GGCCTGATATAGCGGTGCCAACAGCCCCGTGATCAGCCCAAGGGCCAGCAGGAAGGGCAGATCGAGCAGACGCAGATGGGCATCGGCGCTCGGATAGTCGATCACGGGTCGCAGGGTGCGCCACACCAGGGGCCCACTGCCGCCATCACAGAGCAGTCGGGTCCAGGCCACCGCCATGAAGGTGGCGAAAGCGGCCATGGCATGAATCCGGCTGTCGAGCCGCCCCAGTAATTCCTCAAGGATGTAGGCCACTCCCCCCAGGGGGGCATGGAAGATGGCTGCGAGTCCGGCGCCGCTGCCGATCGCCACCGGCAGCAGGGGGCGACCCCGGTGCCCCAGGGCGCTTGCGGTCTCCCTGGCGACGGAGGCGCCGATCTGGATCGAGGGCCCCTCGGGCCCCACCGGCAGCCCCCCGCCGATGGCAATACCACTGGCCAGCAGTTTCACCAGGGCCACCCGCCAGCCCATGGGGATGGCGGCACCTCGCAGATAAAGCAGCACCTGCACGATGCCGGACCCACCGGCCGAGGGTTCGACCCCACTGATCAGGGCCCCGGCTATGGCCCCAGCCCCCAGGCCCATGACGGGTAGCACCAGGAGCCTGGGCAGGCTTTGGCTGAGCTGCAGCCTCAGGCCGCTGATGGCCTGGATCCCCTGGCCATACAGCCAGACCCCCAGGGCCACGCCGATGCCGATGGCATTGACCAGCACGAAGAGCCGGAACAGTCGCGCCAGTCGGGCCCGGTCCAACCCCATCAGGCCAGGGCCGGCAGGCGCGGGCAGGCCTCCACCAACGTGCGAGTGATGGCGGCATGGGGATGGGCTAGCAGGTCCGCGCCCGGGCCCTCCTCGA
>JBILDB010000220.1:0-4452 GCA_044352805.1 Cyanobium sp. | reverse complement strand
GCCCGCCTTGGGGCCGGCGGCGATCACCGCCGCTCCGAAGGCCGCCACCAGCAACACCTTGCCGGCATCAGCCGGATCGGGCAGGCCGCCCAGCACCACAGCGGCAGCCTCGCCGAGCTGATCCACCAGACCCTGGGCAGCCCCTGCAGGCTGGCCCCCTCCACTTCATCAAGGCGCGCTCCACCAGCAGGGCAAAGGGTTCGCCGGCGCGGGCGGAGCCGGCCGGGATTGCCCCCAGCGCCTCGGTCCGGGCCGCCAGCGCCGCCTCCTTGGCCCCCGCCAGCTCACCGCGGACCCGCCGCCAGGGCCTTATGGCTGCCCCTGAGCTTCTCCTGCAGGGCCGCCAGCCGCTCCACGTTCTCGCTCGCCGAGCTGGGCCTTGAAGCGATCGCCCAGGGCCCGCACCACCGCATCGCGCTCATTGAGGTAGGCGAGCACCGCGGGGCCGGCAACGGCCTCGATGCTGCAGATGCCGGCCGCCACGCCGCTCTCGGCCACGATCTTGAATAGGCCGATCTCGGAGGTGTTGGTCACATGGGTGCCGCCGCACAGCTCCATCGATACGCCGGGCACGTCCACCACCCGCTGTTGATAACCATTGCAGATGTAACTGGAGTTGGCGCACCACCAGGAGGTCATTGTTGTGTCCAAACTTGCCATCCAGCAATACATACCGCAGAGACAAACCAGTCAACCCCATGGGTATGCTTTCCTGCTCTGCTCGTCACTACTTCATCGCCCGCAATCGCAAAACTGTGCTGGTCACAGCAGCACTGGCTGCGGAAGAAGACCCACAGCAGAGTTGGCCAATTGATTGGGCAGTAGAAAAACCTTTAGATGGTAAAATCACCTGCTGTTTTTCTGCCCGTCTTGAGATCTAGAGCATTGTCAACCCGCCCGCTTATAGCAGATATGGCGTGGACGATGTAACTCAGGTGCTTCATGCAGGTAAGACTGAGAAAAGCCCTCTTGTTTTCATCGCCAAATCCACCCCTGCATTCGGCAAGGTATTGACTGATGATATTGGTCAAGATTATGGTATGGAGGAGGCTATTTTGTTCCTGGTCTGAACAGGTCAAATTTTCTCCTGTTGTCAATCTCTAGCACTTATGCAGAGCAACCTATTCACTTCTTTTTTGCTGCCCCTGGCTCTAGCAATTGTGATGCTAGGAATGGGACTAAGTTTGGTTCCAGAAGATTTTAAGCGAATCACACGCGACCCCAAAGCGGTTGTGGTAGGCACGGTCTGCCAAGTATTCCTGCTGCCGCTGATTGGGACACTGATCACACTGGTAGTTCCCATGCAACCAGAAATCGCTGTGGGACTGCTTGTTTTAGCAGTCTGTCCCGGTGGTCCTTCCTCTAATCTTATGACCTATCTGGCAAAGGGCGATGTTGCTCTATCGGTGACGCTCACGGCAGTCAGCAGTATTGTCACCGTGTTTACGATTCCCCTTTTTACAAATCTAGCACTCCAGTATTTCCTAGGGGAAAGCACTGAGATCTCTCTGCCAATTGGCACTACCACCCTGCAAATCTTCCTGATCACGCTGTTGCCTACAGCGATCGGGATGACAATTCGTTACCAGTTTCCTGGCCCAGCGCGTCGCCTAGAAAAGCAAATGAGCCGCCTTGCCGCAGGACTATTGGCGCTGGTTATTGTGCTATTGCTGGTAAAGGAGGGCAGTAAACTTCCAGGATTCCTGGTGCAGGTGGGAGTCGGCGTATTGCTACTCAACCTAGTGGCAACGCTAGCAGGATTTTTTGCTGGAAAAGTGTTTCGACTGCCGCTGGCTCAACAGATCTGTATCGCCATTGAAGTGGGCATTCAAAATGGAACGTTGGCGATCGCTATTACTGCTGGTCTACTCAACAACCCTGACATGGCCGTGCCCGCTGCCATTTATAGCTTGTTGATGTATATTACTGGCTTCGGAGCTATCCTCTACGGTAGGCAATCGATCGGCAGCGCGGAAACTGCCGCCCATATCGACAATTGAAGCTGCTTAATGCCAAGATCAGAAGTGGGCAGTGGCTTTGGCATTGGCAACACTATCGGCTCCTGTCTTCTATATCTTGATGGTATGCGTCTGCGCAAGCACGCTGTTCACGAATTCACGTAGGGCTTTGACACATGCTGATGCTCAACCACCCATGAGCCATTAACCTTTCTCAAGCAAAATGTCGCCCGAACCAAATCCTGAAACGTTCTCCCGTCCGGCAACGTGCCACCGCAGCGTATGAAGCTATGGGCGAAAGCGACATCGTTACCAGCAGTGATGGTCAGATTCTCAAGATTGAACACAGCTTCTCCCTGTGTGTCTGGCTGCCACTCGTCCCAACTGCGTCTGTATGATTCAGCACTGTCGTACTTCATTGGAGGCAAAACATCGAAGATCACCAAGTTCGTTGAGTGGTGCTTCAGGATTTCGTCCCTCCGGCTTAGCCTTGTTGCCGCAGCCCATTTTTCGAGTACTCTGCGAACTTCGGCATTAGCTGTAGTCATCATTGGTTCTTCGGATGGGTATGCCTTTCAGGCGCCCAACGCTGGCCTTGAGTGGCAAGCAGGGAGCTTGGGGTGGCTCAGCAGAGAGTAAATGGTGGCCTGTCCACTCGAGGGGCTTGTTCGAAGTGTCGCGTGCCTGTAGATAACCTATGCGGACTTTCGCGAAATAAAGGGGCTACTTCGTAAGTTATGGTGGAGGTAGTCCAAGATCTTTGCAGATTTTCCGGACAAGCAATTCCTTGATTTCGGTATGACGCGGGATGGAGCTACGAAGATTTCGTGATGGGTTCCACCACCATGAATGGTTGGCACCCTCCCTCAGCTGTTCACAGCCATAGCTAGTGAGGTAACGAAGCAAATCTCTACGCTTCACAGGATCAAGGCAAGTTCCTCAGCTCCTGGACCTGCAGCTTCTAAGGCATCCTGACGATTGAATTCCAGGGCTTCGCGGAGAACGTCTCTCAGTGATTGCAAGAGCGCTTCGCGACTCTGCTCTTGAGCATTCACGCCAGGGACCTCTTCCACCCATCCAATCCACCAAGGCCCATCCTGTCGAATCACAGCTGTGTAGGTGGATGCTGTAGTCATGAATCTTTAGCCAGTCTCACCAATCTAGCTCAAATCGGATGTGGTGGGTCGAATCACGACTTCAAGCATCTGAGTGGTCAGTTTAGTGTCCAACTGATTCTAAAGTACATCTCAGAACTACTGTCGATTTCCTTACATTCACGCTGATACTTTCGCCCATTCCCCCCGATCCTTCGAACTCTTTATTGGGAGGTTCCGATAACCACCCTCGCTCCCTCTTGCCCTTCTGCAAACCTAGACCACGGCTGCTCAAGCCCTTCGGCTGAATCCCGTGCCAGCATAGGGTTTGAAGTAAAGACACCTAACCATACATGTGGTTTGCGTTTCTGCGAACCACATGTACGTGCTGCTACACAAAATCTGCAGGGCTGCGGTTGAGATCATTCCACGTCCGCATTCAAGGTCATGACCCCGCCCCATCCGGTTCCCGGACATCACCCCCCACGCGTATCGCCGGTTTCACCAACGGCAAATGGATCTTTCGGCACTGGTGATACGGCTTTTGTCGGCTTGGTGCCAGGCAGTAATTCAAAGTCTGGCGTGAACTTGACGAGCAGGCCCCTGAGTTGATCAAAGGGTTTCCGATCTCCGACAAACGTTGCTTTGCCAGCCTTGATTAAATCGTCAAAGGTTGCAGTGCCACCCATCACAGATTCAAGGTCGCTGCGATTCACCGTGATCGTTAGATTTGGGTTGGTCGACTGCTGGCCTTTGATGTTGGTGAGCGTTGCATTGCTCAGCTCCACCACAAACTTTTCGCCGTTGTCAGGCGTGACCAGGTTGATGACAAACTTCAAGCCGTCTGCCTTGCTGCTATCAAGGCGGATACCCAGATAGTTCAGCCAGAGATCCGTTGACATCCCCCGGATCGTGTCCGGACCACTGGATTTCGGTGGTGCACCCGCGGGCATGCCGCGACGTAGTTCATAAGCTGCTCCTAAAAAGCTGTTGCGAACACTGGGACTTTCCTTTTGGTAACCAATTTGCTCGTAGACATCCGCCAGTAAGTCTTTGGCTGCCACGTTATTCGGTTGGGCGTAAACTAACTTATTCAGGATTTCTGTGGCTTCTCGGTACTTGCCCTGGTTATAGAGCTGCTTTGCTTTTTTCATAATCTTATTGGGTCCACCCATCATCTCAACATATAATGGTGCCGAATCCTGCGGTGATAGCGGCATCAGCGTTGCAGGGTTGGCATCCCAATAGCCAAGATAGCGATTGATCACAGCCCGACTGTTGTGTTCCTCGGAGCCGTGGTAGCTGTGGGCCGACCATTGGTTTTGCAGGCTCTTGGGTAGCTTGTAAACGTTATGGATCTCGTTAATCGTTACCCCTTGGTTGGCGAGATGCAGAACCTT
>JBILDB010000219.1:0-4455 GCA_044352805.1 Cyanobium sp. | reverse complement strand
CTTTGGCGGGCCTGGTGGCGACCGGTTCGTGCGGGCCGAGCGGGTGCGACGCGAAGGCATGACCCTGGCCCAATTGCATGGCTGGTCCAGCGACCACGGTCTGGTGGTGCGGCGTTTCCACGGGGACCAGCTGAGCCTGGAGCAGTTCCGCCAACTGTTGCGAGAGGGTCTCCGCGATCGCCGCGATCGTCTGGTGGTGAATTATCAGCGCAGTGCCATAGCCCAGAAAGGCAGCGGTCACATTTCACCGATCGCTGCCTACGACAGCCGTAGCGATCGCGTTCTAATTTTAGATGTGGCCCGCTATCGCTATCCTGCGGTGTGGGTTAAATCCGAAGCGCTGTGGCGGGCCATGGGCGAAGTTGATAAGGATTCTGGACAGAGCCGGGGGCTATTAATTCTGAGCTGGAATCAAACAAACTAATTTGCCATTCCTGTTTGCTATTTCTGCTCAAAAACCCAAACCGCATGCTCTCAATAAGACTTAAACCTAGGCGACCGACACCGGCGCAGCTGCCAGGCCGGCAGGCTCCAACATCAATTTACTGCCACGCACTTCCTCATCCATTTCGATGGGGTATTGGCCATCAAAACAGGCCGTGCAGAACTGGCTGGAGGGGGCATGGGCGGACTCCAACATGCCATCCTGACTGAGATAGGCGAGTGAATCAACGCCCAGATGGGCCTCGATTTCGGCCAGGTTGAGGCGGGCCGCAATCAAATGATCCTGAGTATCGGTGTCGATGCCATAAAAGCAGGGATGGGTTACCGGCGGTGAACTGATGCGCATGTGGACCTCGGTGGCCCCGGCATCGCGCAGAGCCTGAACCAACTTGCGGCTGGTGGTGCCCCGCACGATCGAATCATCAATCACCACAACCCGTTTACCAGCCAGCACATCGGGCAGGGGATTGAGCTTGACGCGAATGCCGACTTCCCGCATCGCCTGGGTTGGCTGAATGAAAGTGCGACCGACATAACGGTTCTTGATCAGGCCATCGGCAAAGGGAATACCACTAAATTGGGAATAACCAATGGCCGCAGGGATACCGGAATCTGGAACACCGATAACAAGATCGGCCAGCACTGGTTTCTGACGCGCCAGGGCCTCACCGATACGGACGCGATAGCTATAGAGTGACTCACCAAAAAATCGACTATCCGGACGGGCAAAATAAATCATCTCAAAGACACACAATTTGGCAGGTTCTTCACACCAAATCTGCCGCTTTGGCTCTAAATCACCGCTACGAAAATGTATTAACTCACCAGGATTGACATCATCGACATACTTAGCACCAATAATGTCTAGACCACAGGATTCACTACTGGCCACCCACTGCCCCTCCTCCTCTTCCCCCAAGCGACCGAACACGAGCGGCCTAATGCCATGGCCATCCCGCACCGCAAACAACCCCTCTGGGGTGCCGATCAGCAAGCTGAAGGCGCCGCGGCAACGGCCCACCGCCTGACGGATGGCTGCGACCCAGTCCAAGCCGCCATCCACCGCCTGTTGCAAAGCAAAGGCGATCAACTCGGAATCGGTTGTGGAAGTGAATTCCCCGGCGAGGTGATCGAGGGCCAAGCGCAGCTCGGCCGCATTCACCAAGTTGCCGTTGTGAGCCAGGGCTAAGGGCCCGAGGCGGGTCATGATCACCACCGGTTGGGCGTTGCAAACCTTGCTGCTACCAGTTGTGGAATAGCGGTTATGGCCGATCGCCAGCTCGCCGCTCATGCGCTCCAGGACGTCCTGATCGAACACCTGGCTGACCAAACCCATGTCCTTGTGCAACCGCACTTGGGGGCCATCGAAGACCGCCATGCCCGCCGATTCTTGGCCGCGGTGCTGCAGAGCGTAAAGACCGAAATAAGTGAGGTTGGCGACCGGTTGCCCAGGGGCCAGAACGGCGAACACACCGCAAGCTTCTTCGGGCTTGTCGGCGCGATCAGCTGGGATCTCAACCAGTGGGGACTCAACCATGGAAAAAGCCATGGGGAGGACGGGTTGGCACGGGGCAGACCACCTCCTGACTGCGTGCATCCTGACGCATCGACGCAGGGGCGGATGGGGCGAAAGCCGCCGGACTCAAACCGTGGGCGGCAAATCGCCAAGGGGATTGGCCCCGAGGCGACGGGGAATACCCCCCTCAAAACTGTCCCGCAGGGAGTCCAGGGGCAGCCGTAGCAAGGTTTCAGCCCCAATGGTCAGCTTCAGCTCGGCCTGGGCCACCACCTCCCCTAACAAAGTGGTGGGAACACCCACGGCAGCCGCCTCGCTCAGCAACTGGCGCCAACCTGCAGCCGCCCCAACCGGCACGCTCACCAACACGCGCCCGGCGGACTCCGCAAACAAAAGACGGTCGCGGCGCACCCCACTGGCAGGCAGCTCCAGGGAGGCCCCCAAGCCGCCCGCCAGGCAGGCTTCAGCGGCGGCCACCGCCAAACCCCCATCACTCAGGTCGTGGGCACTGCCTACCAGATCGGCTGCGATGGCACGCCGCAGCAGCTCCTGGAGCCGAGCCTCCAGCTCCAGATCAATGCGGGGGGGGCGACCGGTGCAGAGGCCATGGATAACACTTTGGTAGCTGCTACCCGCCAAACTGATCCTGTCATCGGATCCATCAACACCGCTCTCAGGAGCCAGGCCCAGCAGCCAGATGGCATCGCCCGGCTGGCGCCAACCCATCCCCCGCACCCGGTTGAGATCGCTGACCAGCCCCACCATGCCCACCACCGGTGTGGGCTGGATCGGTTGGATGCGGCCATCGGGCAGACGGGTTTCGTTATATAAAGAAACATTGCCCCCCGTGACAGGGGTGGCGAGGGCCAAACAGGCCTGGGACAAGCCGCGACAGGCCTGGGCCAGCTGCCAATAGCCCGTGTCGGTGTCCGGGGAGGGAAAGTTGAGGTTATCGGTGACCGCCAGCGGTTCGGCGCCGACGCAGCTGAGATTGCGGGCCGCCTCCGCCACGGCTGCCATGCCGCCCCGCTCCGGATCCAGGGCCACCCAGCGATTGGGACAATCCACCACCGCCGCCACCCCCCGGTGGCCAGCAACCATCGCCCCCTCCCCTTGCTGGGGTCGCAGACGCACAACGGCGGCATCGGCACCCCCCGGGGGCACCACGGTGTTGGCCTGCACCTGGTGGTCGTACTGGCGCCAAATCCAACGCTTGCTGGCGATGGTGGGGTCATCGAGCAGGCGCAGCAGCACCTCCCCCCAGGAAAACTGGCCCGAAGGCAGAACCACGCCTCCACTAGTTGGCACAGGCAGGGACGATTCCTGCCACTTCCAGTGCTCCTGAATCTCGGCAGGGGGGGATTCCAGGAGCAGGTGATGGTTTATGGGCGTGTCGTCGGCTAGGGCACTGGCAGGGACCTCGGCGGCCACCTGCCCCGCCTGCAGGACCCGCACGACGTTCTCGGCCAATACCCTTCCCACCACAGCAGCTTGGAGGCCCCAGCGGCGAAAGCGTTCCATCAAGGCCTCCTCGCGGCCCGGTTTGACCACGAACAACATGCGCTCCTGGGATTCCGAGAGCAGAAACTCGTAGGCCGTCATGCCTTGCTCGCGGGCCGGCACCCGATCGAGATCCAGCTCGATCCCGACACCCCCCTTGGCGGCCATCTCCGAACAACTGCAGGTGAGGCCAGCGGCGCCCATGTCTTGGGCGGCGACCACATCGCCACTTTGAAACGCCTCCAAACAAGCCTCGATCAAGCCCTTCTCCAAAAAAGGGTCCCCCACCTGCACGGCGGGGCGATCGTCGAGGGAAGCCGCACTGAGTTCGGCACTGGCAAAGCTGGCCCCCCCCATGCCATCACGGCCGGTGGTACTGCCCACATACACCACCGGATAGCCAATGCCGGCGGCACCAGATCGCACGATGCCCTCGGTTTCCATCAGGCCCAGGGCCATGGCGTTAACGAGGGGATTTCCTGAATAGCTGGGGTCAAAACCAACCTCGCCGCCCACGGTGGGCACGCCAACACAATTGCCGTAATGGGCGATGCCCGCCACCACCCCCTCCAACAGGCCGCCATTGCGGGGATCTTCGAGGGGCCCAAAGCGCAGGGCATTGAGCAGGGCGATCGGTCGGGCGCCCATGGTGAAGATGTCGCGCAGGATGCCGCCGACTCCGGTGGCAGCCCCCTGGAAAGGCTCGACGGCCGAGGGATGGTTATGACTCTCAATCTTGAAAGCCAGGCGCTGACCTTCGCCGAGATCCACCACGCCGGCGTTTTCGCCGGGCCCCACCAGGATGCGGGGACCGCTGGTGGGGAACTGGGCCAGCAGGGGTCTGGAGTTGCGATAGCAGCAGTGCTCTGACCACATGACGCCGAACATGCCCAACTCGGCCCGGTTGGGGGCGCGGCCCAGGCGCCGCACGATTTCGTCGTAATCGGCTTGGCTCAGGCCCTCCTTGCGCAGGGCATCGGGCACCGAAAAGGTCA
>JBILDB010000218.1:0-4467 GCA_044352805.1 Cyanobium sp. | reverse complement strand
GGCTCTGAGTTCTCGGGCAGTTGGAATGTCACTGCGCTGGTGGCCACCAAGGCCGACGGATCATTCTTCACAAAAGATGAATTGGCCGGCAACGGTGTTCAGACCGTTGAACAGAGTCGTCCCCTCTCCGAACATGTCTTCATTGGCGCTGTTCAACAGGGAGGTGAGTCTGGTGGTGCACTGAAAGCCACCAAAGCCGATTACGGCGGTCAGCTCTTCATGTTCAGCCTGGATCTGCCTGGCATTGAGCTGAAACCTGTCGTTGGCACCCCTGGCACCGACATCCTGATGCAGCCCGATGCCAGTATGGACCTCACGATGATCGGCAACACCATCTTCACCGGGGCCGGCGACGACGAAGTTGATGTGGCCCTGAGCGACGGCTTCAAGAACAGCATCTTCACGGGCTCCGGTGTGGACACCATCTACGCCGGCACCCGCGATGTGATTACCGGTGGCAGCGGAGATGATTGGTTGAGTGCCGAAGCTGGCGATGGCAACCGCCTCAGCGGTGGCCTCGGCAACGACAGCTTCATTATCGGTAGCTCGGCCAATCGCGCTCTCGGCGGTGCAGGCGACGACAAGTTCTATGTGCTGGGAGGCGCTGGAACCAACCACCTCAACGGTGGCGCCGGTTCCGATCAGTTCTGGCTGGTGAGTGAAATCGGGGACCGCCCGGCTGCCAAGCAGTTCGTGATGGACTTCCAGCTGGGATCTGACAAGGTGGGCCTGCAGGGCCTGGCCTTCTCCAGTCTCAGCTTCAGCCAAGTGGCTGGCGACACCCTGCTCAAGGTGGCCGGTGTGGAGGTGGGTCATTTCACCAACCTCAGCGCCGCCAGCCTCAACAACCAGTCCAACTTCGCCGGTCTCCTGGCGGCCTGAGACGGGAAGCATCTAGCCCCGTCTCAGTTTCAATCATGCCGATCTCTCCTTATCTCGGGGGAGATCGGTTTTTGCCAACAGGCACTTCCTTCAGTTTTTCCAACTGAGCTCAGCGGCGCCAGGTCCGTTCCCGTCACTCCATGTCAGCCACCAGCATTCGCTTTGCCCACGGTGTCGCCTCGGGCGATCCCTACGCCGATTCGGTGATCCTCTGGACTCGGATCAGCCCTGCCGATGGATTCGTGGGCTCGCAAAATGTGCAGTGGGAGATCGCCAGCAGCGCTGACTTCACGCCTGGTTCCATCAAAGGCAGCGGCAGCTTCACCACTAGTGCCGCCCGCGACTGGACCGTGAAAGTGGAGGCGGCAGGCCTCCGTGCCGACACCACTTACTTCTACCGTTTCGGAGCCGGGGATGGGGTCTCGAGCGTGGGTCAGACCAAGACCCTGCCGCTGGGCAGCGATCCGGTGCGGCTGGCTGTATTCTCCTGCGCCAACTTTCCGGCGGCCCAGCAGTTCGACGCCTACGCCAGGGCAGCGAGTATCAACAGCGCCAACCCCTACGACGCCTGGCTTCAAGTTGGCGACTACATTTACGAATATGGCCCCGGCGGCTATGGCTCCGCCGAAGACGCCGCCGGCAGCCGCGGTTTCCTGCCCAACCGTGAGATCCTCAGCCTCGAGGACTACCGCCAGCGCTACGCCCAATATCACACGGATGAGGGACTTAAGGCCCTGCGAGCCGCTGCACCGCTGATCGCCATCTGGGACGACCACGAAACGGCCAACGACAGCTGGAAGGGCGGTGCCGAAAACCACCAGAGCGCCACGGAAGGTGACTGGATCGCCCGGCGCGACGCCGCCCTGAAGGCCTATTACGAATGGATCCCGATCCGCGAACCCGGCCAGCGCCAGCCCAGCGATGGGGCCACGGCTAGTTCCCCCCTCACCCAGGGCTACCGCTCCTTCAGCTTCGGTGATGTGCTCGCCCTGCACATGCTCGAAACCCGGCTCACCGCCAGGGATGAGCAGTTGAAGTATCCCGATGCGGCGGCGGTGCAGGCCCGCATCGGCGCGATCCTGGCCGATCCGGTTCAGCTGGCCAGCTATGCCACCAAGGCAGGCATCGCGCTGCCCACCAGCGCGGCGGCCAGCTCGGCTTTCGCCACTGCCTTGGCGCCGCTCGTCACCCAGGAACTGGTGATCGCTACCGCGCAAAAAGCTTGGGGCGATTTTAACCGCGACCTGATCGGCGACAACCAGATGGCCTGGCTGCAGCAACAGATGGCCACCTCCACAGCAGGCTGGCAGTTGTTGGGCCAACAGGTGCTGATGCAGAGCATGGCTGTGCCCGCGGAATTGCTGCTCAATCCCGGCAACCCCGCCCTGCTCGATAAATACGCCGCTCCGCTGCAAAAGCTGGCCACCGGCACCCCCTTCGCCAGCCTCTCCCCCGCTGAGCAGGCGCTCTTCGCCGAAGCCGGCAAGATCCCTTACAATCTCGACGCCTGGGATGGCTACGGGGCAGAGCGGGAAACGATCCTGCAGAGCGCTCTGGCCTTGGGCAAGCGGGTGATCAGCCTCGCCGGCGACACCCACAACGCTTGGGCCGGGGTGCTCGACACCATGGTTGCCGGTAGCCGTCCGGCCGGCACGCTAGCGGGAGTCGAGTTTGCTACGCCTGGTGTTACTTCATCTGGTCTTGAGAAGTATCTGCCTGGAGCCGATGCATACATCCGCGCGAACTATCCCGCTGTTGATGGCCTGGATGGTCTGTTTGTGGGCTATATCAATGGCTTGAAGTACGCCGATCTCAATCGCCGTGGTTTCCTTGACCTTACGATTACTACGGATCAGGCGATTGCTAACTTCCAATTGCTTGATGGTAATGACCCACTCACGTCCGCCCCGCGCTGGGTCAGCGAAACTTTCGCAGCTAGCAGCAGCTTTGTGATTTCGCCATTGATCACTTGGCAGTCGGACTGGCGCGAACTGGATCTCGTCATCGGCCTAGCTGTGGATGCCGATGGCCAGCAAATACTGTTAGATCCGGCCGCCTATGCCACAGCCCCCCGCGATGGTGTACAGCTTCCCGACGTAAGCGTGAAGGGCTCCGGCCTTGCCGATCGGATCTTCGTGGCTGCCGGCTCCACGCTGCTGGCGGGCGCGGGTGGCGATGAGCTCTTCAACACGAACAGCTTGGGTGGCAATTTGTTGGTAGGTGAAGCAGGAGTAGACAGGTTTTTCCTGCGCGCCGCGGGCGATGTAGTCATCGGTGGCAATCTCCTGGCTAATGCAACAACCTATGGTTTGCCAGCGGTTATTGCATCAGTCGATCAGGAATCTGATATCTTCCTGATTGATAGTTCTGACCCAGGCGATGGCCTTCTCCAGATCCTCGACTTCAACCTCGGCGTTGATCAAATACTGCTTGATGGGCAACCTCCCCAGGGATCCTGGATGCAAATCCGGCAGCAACTGCTTGCAAATGGAGTTTCGATCAACGCCACTCCTAGCTTCACGAAAGCACCGATCACGTTGAACCTTGTGCCAGGTCTGGAGGTCCTTCTGGACCTTGGTACATCGGTGAGTGATCCCGATGGTGACAGGCTTGATCTGGTGTTGCTGGAAGCTCCAGCATGGATCAGCACCACGGGCACGAAACTCCAGGCGACTCTGCCTCCTGGCTTTACGGAGGCGCAATTGGCAACCACTCGCGTTGTTCTGGGTGTGAGTGATGGCAGAGCCGTGGCTTTGCAGGATATCCAACTAAGTATCTTGCCTCCTTCTCCAGCTATTTCCGCTCCAAAGCTTGCCCTAGCTAGCGACAACGGCAGCAGCAGCAGCGACGGCATCACCAACAACCCTACCGTCATTGTGACGGGCATTGAAGCTGGCTCCCTCTGGCAGTATTCAACTAATGGTGGCGTCAACTGGATCGCAGGTTCTGGTAACTCCTTCTTGCTCCCCTCTGGCGAATATCTGGCCGGAAGCATCATCGCACGTCAGATTAATGGCGCAGGTGACTATAGCGTTAATGGCCAGCTAGGGCCGATCATAATTGACACCACGCCCCCCGCTGCACCAACCTTAGCCCTCTCCAACGGCAGTATTACTGCCTCCGGGGATTGGATTACCTATGTTCAGGCGGGCAAGGAGGTGGTGGTGAATGCTCAAAACCTGGAGGCTGACTCCGCCTACTCCTATTCAGAAGACAATGGCAATACCTGGATCAACTTTGATGGATCATCATTCAACTTTGCCTGGGCTGACACCAGCAAGCGTTGGTCTATTAAGGCCAGGCAGCGCGATCAGGCTGGCAACCAGGGACCTGATTCGGCGTCCTTGAATTTCGGCTTGTTCCAGCTCTCAACCAGTGGTATGCAAGCTGGCTCAGAAACGTTTTCTGTCCAACCGCTTAGCGATACAGCAATTGGTTTCATAAAACAATCAACCTCCGTAGCTACCAGTGTCCAAACCTTCTCCCTTGCCTATGAGTTTGATATAAGTACGATCAACGGTCAAGGTGATATGGTATTGGATCCACAACTTCTGCCGTTTCAATCTAATAGTAGTGGCGGTGAAG
>JBILDB010000403.1:0-4468 GCA_044352805.1 Cyanobium sp. | reverse complement strand
ACGTCGGCCAGCAGATAGGTGAAGGTGCCGGTGTCGGCATCGAACAGCTGGCGGAAGAGCAGGGAGCCACCACCGGCGGCGGCCGAAAGGGATAGGGCGGGTGCGACGGCCATGGGCGACCAATTGCCAACTGCTATGAGCATAACCGCATTATGGCATCAAGGCGATATCGGCTGTCCGGTACGCTGCAGAATCAGGTCCACAACCTGCGCACTGCGTGCATCGACATAAGTCGTCCATGCGCCGGACCCCGCCCCAGTCCCTGCTCCAGTCCCTGCCGAGTCCCCAGCTGCTCGATGAACTCAGCGCCTTCTTCCGCCTGCTGAGCGAGCCCGCCCGCCTGCTGAGCGAACCGGCTCGCCTGCAGCTGCTCTGCCAGCTCAAGCACGGCGGCGCCATGGATGTGGCCTCCCTGATCGAGGCCACCGGCTTCAGCCAGTCCCACATCAGCCGCCAGTTCGGCCAGCTGCAGCGGGCAGGGCTGGTGAGTTGTGAGCGGGACGGCACGCGGCTGATCTATGCGGTGGCCGACCCCCTGGTGGAGGACCTTTGCAACCTGGTGCAGCGTCGTCTCAAGCAGCGGCTGGAGCAACAGCTGAAACAGCTGCAGGGTGTTTGATCCGCCGATTACGGCGCCTTCTGGGCTAGTCAAGGGACGGGGTGCAGCATCCTGAACCGACGTCTGATCCGGCAGCGTCAGGAAGAACTGGAGCCGGGCTCGATTGGTGGGATTGGGGTCGAGTTGGACTCGGGCGGAAAGCAGTGCTGATCGACGTAGGAGAGCAAGTTCTTCGTTTTGGCGTTCAGCATCCTGAGCCTGGCGTTCTCGCGCCATGGCCTCCGGACGACTGCGTCTACAGCTTCTCGGTTTCTTGCTTGATCTGCTCGCTGTCGTTCTTCACCCGCAAGATTTCGCTCTCGATCTGCTTCGTTCTCTCTTTGCTCCGCTCGATCGCCATCAGATTGGCGCTGATCCGCTGCTCGGAACCGGGATCGCGTCGCCAGTTGAGAGTAGCGCCCAAGTGGCGCGCCGTATTGTACAAATCAGATTAAAACTGCCGCCACCGAGGCAAAGATGAAAGGTATTCCCCTTCCAGCCTCTTCCATCGGCTTACATCTGACGATCATTGACCTAGATCAGATGGTCGCAGAAGAATGGTGTTGTCCAGATCGCCGCCGGCCCCCCTGGGTTTAACGCCATGTTCTTCGACCTTCAATACCTCGTTCTGACCATCCCAGCCCTGCTCTTCAGCCTCTGGGCTCAGTGGAAGGTTCTCAGTACGTTCAATCGTTTCGCCAAAGTAGGTGTGCAATCCGGATACAGCGGCGCTCAGGCTGCCCAGGCGGTCCTGCAGAGCGCGGGGGTGCAGGGTGTGCGGATCGAGCGCCATCAAGGCTTCCTCAGCGACCACTACGACCCCCTCGCCAAGGCGTTGCGCCTTTCGCCCCACGTCTACGACGGCCAGTCGATCTCCTCGGTCGCCGTGGCGGCCCATGAGGCCGGTCATGCCATTCAGGACAAGGTGGGCTACCTGCCCCTGGTGTGGCGCTCGGCCCTGGTGCCTCTATGCAATGTGGGCAGCATGATTTGGATCTTTCCCTTCATGGCTGGTTTGTTGCTGCGCCAGCTCTCCTTTTCACCCCTGCTGACTTGGACAGGAATTGGCCTGTTTGCAGCCGTGGTGGTGTTTCAGATCATCACCTTGCCCACGGAATTCAATGCCTCCAACCGGGCGAAGGCGGTGCTGGCGAGCACGGGGATTGTGTCCACCCAGCAGGAGGCCGATGGTGTCAAGCGGGTGCTGGATGCCGCCGCCCTCACCTACGTGGCGGCCGCGGCGGCATCCCTGCTGCAGCTGATCGATCTGGTGCTGCGTCAACGCAGGTAACGCTCCAGATCAGAAGCGGGTAGAAGCCCAATGCATTCACCAGGCAATTTAGACCCCCGCCGCTGGATCTTGATGTTAGGCGGTGCTTTCACTCGCCGACTGGCGTACAGAGTTCAATCAGACATCCATCCGGCGCTCGAACATACGAGACGATCTGTCCCCAGGGTTTCTCGACAGGCGCGCTCAATTCAATGGCGCCTTCTTTTATTGCATGCGAATGAGCAGACGCGACGTCAGGTGTCACCAAACCGATCTCCATCCCTAGGGGTGTTGTTGATTCACTTGCTCGAATATGGCCACCTGGGAAATTTTCATCACCAAGTTCGTGTGCAGCAAAGGAAAGCGTTGTTTCTCCAGTCTCAAGTTCTCCATATGTTCCTGATTCATGAAGGAAGCGTCGCTTAAGTCCAAATGCACGCTCAAAGAAACTCAAAGATGCAGCAACATCGGCAACGTAGAGAATCGTGTATCCGAGTTTCATTGTTAAAATCTAAGAATGTGGTTTTTTAGATTAGCCCGACTGACAATCGGAGGTCAAGGCCTCGGCTTGGCCAAACGCCTAACGCTCCCAATCGCCCGCCGCAGATAGTCTCGAAATCCAACTGATAACCTCTTGGCTGACTGAGTGCATTGGGGTTGTTATGCAGATTTAATAAAGCTTTCATTAAAAGACCTTGATTTAAGCTCACATCAGTGCTGTTTTGATTTTCATGGCTCGTCCTGCAACCGATTTCCTGGGATCGCGAGCTAATCTCTCCAAATGCGGCAACAACCACTCTTTCAAAGCCGAGTCCTGTATTGCCCATTTGCTTAAAGTATCCATTGTATTATTTAAGACGATCCAATCTGTGAAGTTTTCAAGATTATCTCGAAGAATCTTCTTTGCACTGGTTTTCTGCGTCTCTGACATAAAGACCGAAAGAGTCTGAAATAAATTTGCTAAGGTCCATTGCGCTGAGGGTTGATTAATCTTAGATATTTCAGAAATAAGTTTATTAATATACGGAACAAGCCATTCAGGATTTTCTAAAGATATTCTCTTGATGGCATTAGATGTGCGAAGTCGAACAATTTCATCGACACTGAAATAACAATTGTATAAATCTGAAAGCCGTGCAGAATTGGATAATACTATATCAACCACCTCAATTGTTCTGCCAAGAGAGTTGGGATGCCCTCCTGTAAGCATTTCCTCAAAAGACTCACTCGTCATAATCGTCGTCTTCTCTTTCAGCTAGGGCTGAATTCCCTTCGACATTGTAGGCTATCCGGTAGAAGGGCTTTATTTCTGTCTAACGCTCCAGACCAAAAGCGGGCAGGCGACCATGGCCGTTGCCGATTCCCTCCGCTGCCGTCTTTTGTATCTTGAAGTTAGAAGGTCTACTCATCGATAGACATCTCTTCTGTGTCCCACCTTGACAACGTCGACGATATGTGACTGATCATCGACAGAGTAGATGATTCGATAGTTGCCTTGGCGGACACGATAGAGGTTCGGCCTGCCCGCGAGCTTTTCAGACCCTAATGGTCTTGGCTGAGTTGCCGGTGATTTAATCTTCTCAATCAATCGAGACATCGTCGCTTTGTCCGATACCCCCTGCAGTTCCTTGACAGCTGATGACTTAATCGTGAGCCTATATGCGGCCACTATCTCTTAGACTTGTGACAAACTCTTCGAAACTAGAACTTTGCTCGGTCTCTCTCTGATCAGCGCCGCTTAAATCATCAGCATCTTCGGCCAATTTCATGCGAACTGCTTCATTGACCATGTCTGATATTGAGCGGTTACATGCAGCAGCTCTTAAGCGCAGTGCACGATGTACATCCGCGTCGAAGGAGACCGTGGCTCGTTTTGTCTCATCCATGCCACGACCTTAGCGCTTTGACGTTCCGACGTCAAGACGGATTGGCTGCCGGCTGTCCTTTGATCCTTTTAACGCTTGCCATCGCCTGCCCGCAGAGAACTGCTGATTCGGTAGCTCTTTGGGCATGGGGGAATAGAAGGGGGCTGGTCAGGTGCATGGCAGTGTTTCCCAGGCCTCTACACAGCGAACATGGCCTGAAGAACATCCAGCAGCTCATTAAGCGTAGTCCCCGAGAGACTCCCCAATCGCTTGACGAGACGGTCCCTATCTACAGCCCTCAGCTGATCAGCTACAACATGACCATCTTTGCCCTCAAACCTGCAACGGACACGAAAGGGGTATGGATGTCCGCCAGTTGTAAGCGGGGCAACAATAAAAGTGCGAAGGTGAGCATTTAGCTCGTCCGGCGACACTACGGCACAAGGCCTCGTCTTCCTGATTTCAGATCCTCGCGTGGGATTCAACGCGACAAGGAAGATATCGCCTCTTGAGACGTGTTCATCAGTCACCATGACCACTCTTCATCATCAAACCGAGTGGCGCTCATCTCATCGAGAAGTCCCACCGGCTCTAAAGACGCTGCCGCTTCCGCCCAGCCAGCCCTCGGATGAGCCGATGGCCTGATGGTCAGAACCCCTGGAGCAGCCTCGATCTCGACTTCGTCAGCCAGCCCCGCAACCTCAAGCAGCGGCTTGGCGAGGCGGATCCCCCTCG
>JBILDB010000023.1:0-14476 GCA_044352805.1 Cyanobium sp. | reverse complement strand
CTGGGCCTTGACGCGGCGACGGCCCCCCTGCGACTGGCCCGCCAGAGGGCGTCGCAAGAACCCTGGCTACCGCTGCGATTCGAACAAGGGGATGCCCTGGCAACGGGCCTGGCCGCTGGTTGGGCCGACGGGGCCCTGATGGCCTACGGCCTGCGCAACCTGGTGGATCCGGCCCTGGGGTTGGCGGAGTTGCGACGGGTGGTGCGCGCTGGCGGACGGGCCGCCGTGCTCGATTTCAACCGCCCCAACCCCGAAGGCGGACCATCCCAAGTGTGGGCGGCCCAGTTTCAACACTTTTATCTCAGCCGTATTGTCGTGCCAATGGCCAGCCTGGTGGACCTCAAAGACCACTACGCCTATCTGGAAACCAGCCTGGCCCGCTTTCCCACCGCCCAGCAACAGATGGAGCTAGCTCGTCAGGCAGGTTTTGCCGCAGTGGGATACAGGCCCCTGGCGGCAGGACTGATGGGCTTCCTGACCCTGGTGGCTTGAGCACCGGTATTCGCGATCACAGGCGCCTGGCGATGGCCCCTGGGGGGTGCTTTTGTAGGTGGGCCAGCCAGTCTTGACCATGGGCGTTCCCCTGTTTGACTTCGCCGCCAATGTCGGCAAAAAAATCTTCAATCGTGGTGAAGATTCGATCACCATTGCCCAAAAACTCAAGAAACACATCGATGCAAATAATCCTGGTATAAGCGATCTCGATGTGGTTTTCGACGGCGACACCGCCACCATCAGCGGCACGGCCAACGATGCAGCGGCCTATGAAAAAGCAGTGTTGATGGCGGGCAACGTAGAAGGTGTCGCCAAGGTCGAGGCCGCTGCTCTGGGGGCCCCTGGAGATTCCACCTTTGTGCTGGTGAAAGAAGGTGACACCCTCTGGGGAATTGCCGAACGGGAATTGGGCAATGGATCCCGTTACAACGAAATCTTCGCCGCCAACCGGGAAGTTATTGAGAACCCTGACCTCATTTATCCCGGTCAGAAAATACGGATTCCCAAGGGTTGATTGAGGTTGATCTGGCGCTTCGCGCAGGATTTGAGCCACAAACTGGCCTGGGGCGCACCATTTCGCTGCCGGACTTTGGGCGGTGGCAAAATTATTGCGCTTTTGCTTCCTGCCTCTCCAGCCCGTGACCCTGTCGCCCCCCCGGCCGCACTTCAAGACCCTCGGCCTGGTCCTTGCCATCGCCACCGCCTTGGGAGCTGGCGCAGGGGCCGGGGTCGCTACAGCCCAGGCCGCTGAGTTAACCCCAGTGGCCCCAGCTCGAGGCGGCCTCAGCACGGTGAACACGCGCCTTGGCCCCTTGACGCTGGAGAACGGCTACCCGACAAAAGCCACCTCAGCCAAGCTCTACGACGAGCTTGATTTCCAGCGGGCCACCCAGGCCTATCTCTGGGCCTTGCCGGCCATTGGCTTCAAAGCCCTCTATGACGCCCAGCGCCGCAGCCTGGGCACCGCCAACGGCGAGGTGTTGCTGTATCAGAACCTCAAGGACAAGGCGGGCATGTTGACCCCCAACATCACGACCTTGTACGCCTTCAGTTTCTGGGACCTGGCTAGCCAGGGGCCCCTGGTGGTGGAAGTGCCCGCTGGCTTGACTGCCGGCGGCGTGATGGACATCTGGCAACAACCGATCACCGACATGGGCCAGACGGGTCCGGACAAGGGCTTGGGGGGCAAGTACCTGATCCTGCCCCCCGGCAGCCCCGCCGTGGAGGCCCCCGGCTACCGGATCGTGCGCTCCCCCAGCAACCAGGTCTGGTTTGGCACCAGGGGCCTGTCGCCGGACAAGGCAGCGGCGGAGGCCACGGTGCGCCAGCACCGCGTTTACGGCTGGAACCAGCGGGCCAATCCCCCAGCCACGGCCTATCGGTCCGTGGGCGGCCGCCCTTGGCAGTCGGCCCAGCCAGCCAACCTGGATTACTGGCGCATGCTGAGCGAGCTTTATGCCAACGAACCCGTTGCCCCAAGGGATCGCATGATGTTCGCCATGCTGGCGCCCCTGGGCCTGGTGCCCGGACAGCCATTCAAGCCCGATGCCCGCCAGAGCCGCATCCTGGCGGACGCCGCCCAGGTGGGCGAACTGATGGCCCGCACGGTTGCCTTTGATAAACGCACCCCCGGAGTCACGGTTTACCCCGGCAAACACTGGGACTATGCCCAGCGCTTCGAGCTGGATCAGGAAAGCCCCGACCGCAAACGCGTCCAATTGGATGAGCGCAGCTCCTGGTTCTATGAGGCTATTGGCATGTCGGTGGGAATGCAGGGCCGCATTGTTGGCTTCGGACAGGCCTATCTGGAAGCCTCTAAAGACAGCCAGGGCCATTGGCTCGATGGGGGCCGCACCTATCGCCTGCGGGTGCCTGCCGATCCGCCCGTGAAGCAGTTCTGGTCCATCACCCTCTACGACAACATCAGCCGCGGCCCCCTGATCACCGCCCAAGGAGCCGCCGATCTGAGCTCACGGCAAACGGGACTGGTGCGCAACGCCGACGGATCGGTGGATGTGATTTTCGGCCCGGTGCGGCCGGCTGGAGCCGCCAACTGGATCCAGACCAATCCGGGCCAAGGCTGGTTCAGCTACTTCCGCTTTTATGGCCCCACCGAGCCCTATTTCAGCAAAACCTGGCAGCTAAATGATATCGAACCCTTTGGCCGCTGAAGCCTGGGGGGACCCAGGCATGACCGTAGATTTTTATTGCCCTGCATTCACCAGAAAGTCAAAGGCTAAAGTTGTCCCTTTTTTATCATCATAATGAGCCAGGCAATAATAGGAAAGATCTGGACTTCCATATAGAGCAGCAAAAATACTTAGCTTCAGCAGTTGTTGATCACTTAAATTCTGGAAGCACTGGACATGGCGGATAAACATTGCATCAGACCAGATGTGCTGAGAAAGCTGATTAGGGTTGTTATCGATAACTATAGGCTTGAGAGACCTCCCAGCGAGACTAAGAAACTTATGGAACATCAATTGATGCTCGTTCAAGAATGAACACACATCACCAAAAAGGGGCTGTTGTAGGTAGTGCGGTATAAACTCCACCTCACAGACGAGCGCCATCACGCTTTTAAGCACTTGAGTACCACCTTTAAACACATCTAGCTCCGCACCCTGAATATTAATCTTGATAAAGTCAACCTCAGATATATAGTTAGCTTGTGCGAAGTAGTCCATACTAACTGTGTCTATTTCGGTCTTATCCTTCAGGTATGCAAACTCAAAGTTATTATAAAGGCTGATAAGGGGCTCGTTTGGCTCATACAAGCTGGAACACATGGGATGATCAGTTACAAAGAATTCGCGGCGCTCGTTTTTTTCGCCTAGAGCATGTGGGTAATATCGGACACCGGGCACGGCTTTTGAATTCATCTCGTCGCAGAGATCCTTATCCACCTCAAAACCGATGATCTTGGAACCTGGAAACAAATCCAATAGCAGATAGAATGGCTCTGGATTACCTTCAACTTGTAATGCCCCGATTTCCAAAATCGTAAACATTATCTGGGGACTTTCAGCCGAGATGATGGATGCTAACTTGTCAATCATGTAATATGATGTACCTAAAAATAATCATTCTTCCTGGGTGCCGGCTTGGGCAGCGTCAGGTGCCGCAGAGCCCAGGTCCCGGAAGCTACAACCCAATCGGGGCAAACCTCCTGAAAAACCCGCTGGTTGAGGCCAGCCGCTTTGGAACTTAGAAAACTGTGGCAGCTGCTTTCCGGCAAGCGACTTCCGGCTAAAAAAATTGCGCTAGCTAGGCAAGCATCCCCAGCGGGCGCACAAGAGCCCCTGGATTGAGGCCCTCCCGCAGGGCCAACACCAGGCCAGCCGCCTCGCTGTAGGTGCTGGCCGGCAGCACGGGCAGGCCCAGGGCGGCGCCATCCACCTGCAACAGACAAGGATTACCGCTGACGGCGATCAGGGGCACGCCCCGCTCCACACTGGCCAGCACGGCCTCGCCGCCTAGGGCCCCGGCCGGGGCCACCACCGCCCCCAGATCCTCCGCCAAAAGGGCGGCGCGGCGGTCCCGGGGGGCCACCAGATCGGGGGCACGGCTGAGGCCCACCAGCACGCAGGGCAGAAAGGTGTGGCCCAATTCTTCCGCCGCCGCCCGCGGATCCAGCTGCTGATCAAGGGGCAGGGGCGCCAGGGCGGGGGCGTGGGCGCAGGGGATGCCCAGGTGTTGCACCAGCAGGTGACTGATCACCGCCTCAGCTCCGGCTAGGGCATCGACGCCGGCGCCGTGGCGATAGGCGGCCAGGGCGTCGCTGCCCGGATCGTCGGGGAAGCGGGCCACAACGGCAATGGCAGTGGCCCCGGCGGCCACTAATTTTTCGCCAGCCCGCAACAGCGCATCGGGGCGCTCCAACGTGCCCCAGCTGCTGCCGCTGGGCCCCAGGCTCAGGCCCACCCCCAAGGGCACGTCGGTGCTGAGCACCGGACCGATCGCCAAGCCCAGGGTGGCGCGGCAAGCCTCTGCCGCCTGCAGTTGGCGGGCGCGCAGCTCCGGCTCAATGCCGCCATCGAGCAGCAGCCCCACCCGCCGGCCCGCCACCGGCGCCAGGGCCAGCTCGCCGCAGGCGAAGCGATCGAGGGCCCAGCCCTCCACGTAATGGATGCGGCGGTCGCTCCAGTAAAGGGCGGCGCCGTTCAGCACATTGGGGTGGGTGACCAGGCAGCCACTGGCCGCCGCCAGCAAGCGGGCCGCCGGTAGGCCATCGCCCGCATAGCCCCCCACGGCGCAACCGACGCCGGTGGGAATCACCAGCAGGGTGGGCAGGGGTGCTGAGATGCTCAACAGGCCTCGCTGGCCTGGCTTGGCCTGGATCCCTCTGCTGCGGTTGGTTGCTGCCCTGGGCTCCCCGGTTCGGCCACCACCAGCACCGCCTCAATCCGCAGGCCCCGGGCCGGTTCGGCGGCGGTGATCGCCCAGCGCAGCAGCCGCGCCGAGGCGCCCGCCTGGGCCTGGCCAGCCGCCAGCAAAAAGGGCCGCAGCTGGGGCAACAGGGGGCCCGCCGCCGGCTGGAACCAGACCGCCAGGGGCTCCAGCTTCATTTCTGGTATTGGCCGAACTGGGCCTCGTAGAGGGCATCCTCCTGGCCGGCCAGCAACTGCAGATCGCTAAGCGGGTAGCTGACGCAGAGCAAGGCGTATCCCTGGTCACGCAGTTCTGCCTTGACGCCCATGGCATCGGGTTGGTGGACGCTGCCGCTGGTCAGCTTGGCGGCGCAGGTGGTGCAGACTCCCGAGCAGCAGGAGCTAGGCAGCGGCACCCCGGCCGCCTCGGCTGCGGCCAGCACGGTCTGGTCGGCGCGGCAGGCAAAACTGTGGATGGTGCCATCAAGGCTGGCCTGGACCTGAAAGCTGGGGGTTTCGCTCACCGAGTTGCCGTGGTTGCTGTCCATCCTGGCCGAACGGGGTCAGCAGCGATGGCAGGGTTGCTCGCTCAAGGGGCTGGGGGCAAAAGTGCGGAGATCATCAACTCGGCGCCGGGAGCGCCGGAGCGCGGCTAATCCCATGGAGCAGGTGCGTTCTCGGATCAGCGCGATCGCTGCCTGGGCGGCGGCGGGGTTGCTGGGCGGCCTGATCGGCTGCCTGGCGGCGGTTGCGCTCACCGAGCTGATCAAACTGTCGCTGGCCGCCGCCGCCGGCCTGGGCCCTGCGTCGCTGCGGTTGCTGCCCCTGTTGGGGGTGGGCCTGGCGGTGCTGATCCTGTTCGGCCTGGGCAAGGGACAGTCGGTGCAGACGATCGCCCCCCGCAAGACGCTCCGCCCTGGCGTCGCCCCCGACTCACTGGCGGCCTGGTATTCGTTCCCCCACGACATCGCCCGCGCTGATCTGACCGGCGATGTGGTCAACGCGGCGGGGGTAGAGGAGCGGTTCCCGTGGAACCTGGCACCCCTGCGGGCGCTGGCGATCCTGGCCACGGTGGGGCTGGGGGCGCCGATGGGCACGGAATCGCCTGCGGCCCATATCGGCGTGGCCACGGGCAGCTGGCTGGGCAGCGCGGTGCCGGCGCTGCGGGCCTTGGCGCGGCCCCTGGCGATCGGGGGCGGCGCTGCGAGCGTATCGGCCCTGATCGGTATCCCGCTGGTGGGCAGTTTCTTCATGGCCGAGCTGGCGGCGCGCCGCCAGATTCCGCTGAGCGCGCCGCGGGCCGCCGCGATGCTGGCGGGCGGCCTCAGCGGCTGGGCGGTGAATGCTGCGTTTCAGCTTGATCTGATCCGGCTGGTGGTGCCCAGGCTTCCCCCCGGCGGTTTTCTCGCCGCGTTGCAGGCCACCCTGTGCATCGGCGTGCTGGCCGGCTCCCTTACGGCCCTTACCGGTGAGGCGATCTACTGGGCCCGGGGCTGGCGCGACCGACCGCTGACGCGCCTGCTGATCGGCGGCGCAGCGCTGCTGCTCCTGGCGTTGCTGATCGGGGTCCTTGCCACCCCGGCGGCGGCTTTCGGGCCGGGGGGCGCGGCAATCGTTTGGGCCGAAACCACCAGCCCTGCCCCGCTGCGCCTGCTGGCCCTGGCTTTGCTGCGGGCGGCCGCCACCACAGCGGCGGTGCTGGCGGGGGGCTGCGGCGGAGTGTTCGTGCCGTTTCTGGCGATCGGTGACCTGTGCGGCCGGGTGTTCGCGGCCCCCTTCGGGATCGCGGCAGACCTGGCCGGTGCCGCCGGAGCCGCAGCAGGCATAGCTGGCGGTTACCGCCTGCCGTTCACCGCCATGGCGATGGTGCTGGGCGTCGGCGGACCGGAGGGCGCGCAGTTCACGAGCATGGCCACGGTGCTGGTGGCGGCCCTGTCCGGATTGCTCACGGCCCGAGCCGCCAATGCGCTGAGCTCGCTGGTCCGGAATTTTTGGCGTGAGCGAGTTGGGTCAGGGGAGTGAAGGAATCAGGCGAATAGGCTTTCAATTAACTATAATGAACAATCCACCCCGCGCTCCCTGGCCATTCATGGGCTGCAGCCTGGGTGAGGGGCATGGCAGGGGGGATGCAACAGCGGGCCCTGCCCGCAACAGTCGATCCCGGCTTAGCGTGGCCCCAATGCCTCAGCCGGGCCCATGCTTGCCCTGCCCAGCCCCCTTAACCTGCCGCAAACTCTCACCGCCAGCCTGCGGCTTACACCTGACCAGTTCAGCGAGCTCTGTGCGGCCAACCCAGACGCCGTGCTGGAACTCGCCGCCGATGGTTCCTTGATCGCCATGACCCCCACTGGCGGCGAAACAGGAACCCGCAATAGCAATCTCAACTTTGAACTGCAACTGGCGGTGCGGCGCAGTGGCCTGCCCCTCAAACTCTTCGACAGCTCCACGGGCTTTCGCCTCGGCGATGGCTCGGTGCTGAGCCCCGACGCGGCCGTGGTGAGCCTGGAACGCTGGCAAGCCCTTAGCGAGTCCCAGCGGCGCAGCTTTCCACCGTTATGTCCCGACCTGGTCGTCGAACTGGCCAGCCCCAGCGACGCAGGCCCCCGCGGCCTAACCGCCCTGCGCCAAAAAATGGCGGCATACCAGGCCAATGGGGCCCGCTTGGGCTGGCTGATGATCCCCGAGCAGCGGGCGGTGGAAGTCTGGGGGCCCTTGGGCGAACCAGCAGCAGCACCCCAACGGCTGGTGCCGGCAAGCCAGATCGATGGGTCTTCCCTGTTCCCAGGGTTGCTGGTCGATCTCCAGGAAATTTGGATGGCTTGAGAGATCTGGTGTAGCGGCCAAAGGCAACCCGCCTGCTCAGGCGACGAATGCTGCAACGAAGACACCAACATCAAGCAGGGACACACATGGTGGAATAGACAAATTGAAGTTGCTGAACTGTAGGGGCATGTAAACAAGCAGTACAGCACCAATAAAAAAGCCCCACCTCACGGCAGGGCTACAGGATTGATCGGAATGCATCTCAGCGGCTATAGCCAAATGCTGCACCAACGCCGAAAATCGGCAAGGGGCCGGGGACAGGATGGGTTGAAACAGGATGGGTTGAAAAAAGAAAACCACGGTTGGAGATACCGACATCAAGGCTTGGATCAAAGTTCACCAGCGCAAGAGCGTCAGTACTGTTATTATTTGTGATTCCAATAGTGACAGTTTCATCACCTTCAACATTTGGTGCATTACCATATTGCAACTCAATGTTGTTGCTCCCCTCTAAAAGGATCATTTCAAATGTAACAGAAGGGCCATTGATATCATTGGAATAATGCCGTACATCTCAAAAACCAACGACGAACTGCTGAGAACCAGCTGTGCCGGTTGTTTGGTATCTAATTTTTCCTTGGGGAAGATAATTAATATTAAAAAGAAAGTTAAAACTACGACGACCCCAGCGGACCAGCCAGCTGCTGCCAGCCGCCCGGATGGGGCGCCAGATACTCGGGTCGCCCCCCCGCCGAGGCTTCCGCAGGCGCGGTGATCACGAAAT
The DNA here is from genome assembly GCA_044352805.1 of Cyanobium sp. GTDB lineage: Bacteria > Cyanobacteriota > Cyanobacteriia > PCC-6307 > Cyanobiaceae > Cyanobium. The sequence continues at coordinate 6,064 of JBILDB010000023.1, read as the reverse complement.
CCATGCTGATCGAAAAGCGGCGATCGTCGTCGTCGTTGTTCTCCAGGACGGCGTGGTCGATGCAAGCTGGAAACAGCACCAGCAAACCGGCCCGGGGCGCTAGATCAAACCAGGGGGCATTCCACTGCTGGGCGCCGGCATGGTTAGCAGCGGCATAGTTCGCACCAGCAAGGCCGGCGCGGATCGGCCCGCCGTGGCCCACCGCCAAACCCGGCACCAGCTCGTTGTACTGGCGCTGGGGCCAGAGGCGCAGGCAACCGCTGCGGCCGCTGCCGTCACCATTGAGGTAATAGACAGCGCTCAGGTGGGCATTGGGATGGTGGTGCCTTCCCACCACCTGGCCCGCCTCACCCACCACCGGCCAGCAGCGCTGCAGGTGCAATGCCACCGCCGCCGGCTCAAACCCTAGCTGCTGCAGGTAGGTCCAGGCATGGACCGTTAAACGGCTGATCAGGGGCGCGAAGGCGGCATGGCGCTGCAGTTGATCGACACCGTTGAGATCGCCTGTCCAGGCGCAGAGCGGATCGGGGTTGGACTCCGCTTCCCCCCGCAGGGCCAACATGGCCCGCATCAAGACGGCGGCTTCGAGCGGATCGACGGACAGGGCCACCTGGCCGAGGGCCAAGGCAAACAAAGGCTGGAGGGTCACAGCAGCTGATGTCATGGCTATCGATCCAGGGCAAAGCGACCCCGATCCTGGCCTGGAGTCCCCACCGCCATCCCACCGACCTAACCTGGCCCCAATGGCCCCAAGTTCCAGCCCCAGCCCGATCATCCGCGCCGACGGGCTCAGCAAGACCTACCGCGTCGCCGCCAAGGACCCGGGCCTTGCCGGCACCATGCGCCATTTCCTGCAGCGGCGCTACAAAGATGTCGCGGCGGTGCGCGATGTCAGCTTCCAGATCCACCCCGGGGAAATGGTCGGCTTCTTGGGCCCCAATGGGGCCGGCAAGACCACCACCCTCAAGATGCTCACCGGCCTGATCCATCCCTCCGCCGGCAAGGCGGTGGTGGCCGGCTACACCCCGCACCGCCGCCAAGCCAATTTTTTGCGCCGCATCACCCTGGTGATGGGGCAAAAACAGCAGCTGCTCTGGGACCTGCCGGCCCTCGATTCCCTGCGGGTCAACGCCGCCGTGTACGGCATCGATGAAGCCGAAAGCCGCCAACGCATCCACGACCTGGCCGAGATGCTCGATCTGGGGGCGGAACTTAAACGCCCCCTGCGCAAGTTGTCGTTGGGCCAGCGCATGAAGACCGAACTATTGGCGGCCCTGTTGCACCGCCCCGAGGTGCTGTTTCTGGACGAACCCACCCTCGGCCTTGATGTCAATGCCCAGGCCCGGGTGCGCTCCTTCCTGGCGGATTACAACCAACGCTTTGGCGCCACCGTGCTGCTCACCAGCCATTACATGGCCGATATCACCGCCCTCTGCCCCAGGGTGCTCCTAATCCACGAGGGCCGCCTGTTCCACGACGGCAGCCTCGAAGCCCTCACCCAGCGGCTGGCCCCTTGCCGCGAGGTGCGGCTCGAACTGGCCGCACCCTGGCCCCTTGACTCCCTGCGCACTTACGGAGAAGTCGAAAGCTGCGAGGGCTTGGTGGTGCGCCTGTTGATCCGCCGCGACGCCCTCACCGCTGCCGTATCAAGGCTGCTCGCCGAATTACCGGTGCGGGACCTGGAGGTGCGCGATCCTCCCATCGAGGAGCTAATCGGCAGTTTGTTTGTGCAAGGAACCCTGTCGTGAGAAATACTGCCTTCAGCAGCCGTGCCGTGAACAGCCGTGCCTTGAGAAGCCCAAAAGTCAGGCCCCTGCACTCGCTTGAGCATGGCTGGCGGGTGGCCCGGGCCCTGTTCGCCAGCCAGTACGCCCTGATGCTCGAATATCGGGCCGAAATTGTGCTGTGGGCCCTGGCCGGCATGGTGCCGTTCATCATGTTGGCGGTCTGGATCGAGTCCCCCGCCGGCGCAGCCATGGGCATGGGCCCCAGCCAACTGGCCCGCTATTTCCTGGCCGCCTTCGTAGTGCGCCAGTTCACCGTCGCCTGGGTGATGACGGTCTTTGAGGAGGACGCCCTGCAGGGCCGGCTCTCGCCCATGCTGCTGCAGCCCCTGCATCCCTTCTGGCGCTACCTGGCCTCCCATGTTGCCGAGCAGGCGACTCGGTTGCCCTTTGTCGCCTTGATCGCCTCGCTGTTTTTCCTGGTGCTTCCCTGGGCGTTCTGGCTGCCCACCCCCCAACGGGCCCTGCTGACCTTGGCGGCCACCTTCCTGGCCTTCGTGCTTAATTTTCTGATCCAGTGCACCATGGCCTGCATGTGCTTCTGGAGCGACAGGGTCAACGCCCTGGAGCGCTTGATCTATATCCCCATGCTGTTCCTTTCCGGCACGGCGGCCCCCCTTGAGGCCTTCCCACCGGCGCTGCGCCGACTGGCCGAAGCGACACCATTTCCCCTGTTGGTGCATTTCCCGGCCCAGTTGCTCTCGGGTGGGGAAGTGCAGATAGCCGCCGGATTCACCGCCCTGGCTACCTGGATCACTGGCCTGTTCCTGCTGATGACACTGTTATGGCGGATCGGGGTCAAGCGTTATGGAGCGATGGGAGCCTGATGGGCAACCCGCTTTTTCGCTACCTGTTGACGCTGCGCCGCCTTTGGGGCACCTCCCTGGCAATGCAGTTCGAATACCAAGCCAACCTGGTGCTGGAGGTGGTTGCGGCGGTCGCCAACCTGCTCGGCAGCCTGTTGCTGCTGTCGTTGTTCTACGGCGAAGGGCGAGCGCTGGGGGGGTGGAGCTGGCCCCAGGCCCTCGTCGTTCTGGGGGTTTACACCCTGCTAGAAGGGATTACTAGCACTTGGCTGCGCCCCAACCTCAGCACGATCGTGGGCCATGTGCAGCAGGGGACCCTGGATTTTGTACTTTTAAAACCAATCGATAGCCAGTTCTGGCTCTCCACCACCCGGGTTTCGCTGATGGGCCTGCCCGAAATCGCCACCGGCCTGGGTCTGATGATCTGGGCGGCAGGACAGGCTGGCATCAGGACTACTCCCTGGCTGTTGATCCAGACCCTGCTGATGCTGGTGGCCAGCGGGCTGCTTTTGTACAGCCTTTGGTTTCTGGTGTCGACCACCAGCATTTGGTTTGTCAAAACTTGGAATGCCACCGAAGTCCTGCGCGCCGCCTTGAGCTCCGGCCGCTATCCGATCAGCGCCTTTCCTTCGGCCGTCAGAAGGTTTTTCACCATGGTCCTGCCGGTAGCCTTTCTCACCACGGTGCCGGCTGAGGCCATGCTGGGCCGCCTGACCCTGCCCTGGCTGCTGCTTTCCCTAATGGTGGCTTGCCTTGGCTTGGCCCTCAGCCGCGCCTTCTGGCAATTCGCCCTGCGTTTTTACACCTCTGCTTCCAGTTAGATCCCCAACCCTTACCAAAGGCTATGGCAATCAGCAGATATCAGTGGGCGAGCAAGGCCTAGCAAGCCAGTGGGCGAGCGCAAAGGTGGCCGCACGCTATGGCAGGACGAAATCGCATAACGAGGCAAGCTACGAAAAAGCCGGTCCTTAGGACCGGCCATTAGCTTGTAATTGCTTGGCAAAAATCAGACCGTGCCGGAACCAGCAACCACCTCAAGAATTTCCTGGGTAATGGCGGCCTGACGAGCCTTGTTATAATCCAACGTCAACGTCTTGGCCAAGGCCTTGGCGTTATCACTGGCATTATTCATGGCCGTCATCCGGTTGGCTAGTTCGCTGGCGGCGGCCTCCTGCAAGGCACGCAACAGCTGGTTGTTCAGGTAAAGAGGCAGCAAGGCATTGAGAAGCTTCTCTGGACCCTGTTCAAATACGAAATCAGAAGGCAGGGCGGCCTGGGTGTTTGCCACTTCAACGGTTTCGACCGTTAGCTTGCCATCCTTAGTCACCAGGCGGAACAGCTCGTCGTCAGGATCAGCAATGTCCTGGGGATCCAGGGGCAGCAGGGTCTGAGAAACGGGTGAAGAGCTGACAAGGTTAATGAACTTGGTATAGATGATCTCCACCCGGTCAGTGGCACCGGAAAGAAAATCAGCCAAGATTTCAGAGGCCACCTTATTGGCATCAGCGGCGGTCGGAACCTGTTCCAGTCCAGTAAAGGTAGCTTGAATGGGATAGCTACGATTAGTGAAATAGGTGATGGCCTTACGACCAAGCAGCACTAGATCAACCTCGTATCCCTGGCGCTTGAGCTCAGCGAAGCGCAGCTCGGTTTTCTTGATCACCTGGGAGTTGTAGCCCCCGCAGAGACCCCGGTCACCCGTCACCGATAGCAGGGTGATCTTGCGAACTTCACGGGTCGCCAACAAGGGCGAATCAGTGTTTTCAAAGGCGAGGCGGGATTCCAGATTCTGGAGAACCCGAGCCAAACGGTCGGCAAAGGGCCTGCTGCGCAACACCTGCTCCTGGGCCCGACGCACCTTGGCGGCGGCCACCAAGCGCATGGCTTCTGTGATCTTGCGAGTGTTCTTGACGGAGCTGATCCGATCTCGGATGTCCTTGAGATTCGCCATAGCTGGTTCCTCAGGCTGCCGCCAGCAGGGAAGCCTTCACTTCGGAAATGGCCTCCTTCAAGGTGGCTTCGGCATCTTCAGCTAATTGCTTTTCAGTCATCACCTTGCTGATGAAATCAGGCTTGTTGGTTCTGAGGTACTCACGCAATTCGCGGGCGAACTGGGTGACTTGATCCACAGGTACGTCATCAATCAGGCCCTTGACGCCGGCATAGACAATGGCAACCTGCTCCGCCAAGTTGAGGGGGCTGAACTGGGGCTGCTTCAGGAGTTCACGCAGACGCTTACCGCGGCCCAACTGGGCCTGGGTGGCGGCATCCAGGTCGGAAGCGAACTGGGAGAAGGCTGCCAATTCGTCAAACTGGGCCAGTTCCAGTTTCAAGGTACCAGCGATTTTCTTGATGGCCTTGGTCTGGGCGGCACCACCAACCCGGCTGACAGAAATACCCACATTGATGGCAGGACGCAGACCAGAATTGAAGAGGTCAGAGCTGAGGAATACCTGACCATCCGTGATCGAAATCACGTTGGTAGGGATATAAGCGGAGACGTCACCGGCCTGGGTTTCAATAATTGGCAGGGCGGTCATGCTGCCCTTACCCATGGCGTCGGAAAGCTTGGCTGCCCTTTCCAGCAGGCGGCTGTGGCAATAAAAAACGTCACCGGGATAGGCCTCACGACCTGGGGGACGACGCAGCAGCAGCGACATCTGGCGGTAGGCCTGGGCTTGTTTGGTGAGATCGTCATAGACAACAAGGGTGGCCTTGCCCTTGTACATAAACGACTCAGCAATGGCGGCCCCTGTATAGGGAGCTAGATATTGCATCGCCGCAGCTTCCGAAGCGCTAGCAGCAACAACTACGGTGTACTCAAGGGCACCACGCTCGCGCAGCACCTCAACCACATTGGCCACCGATGCGGACTTTTGTCCGATCGCCACGTATACGCAAACGACATCTTCACCCTTCTGGTTGATGATCGTATCGATAGCAATAGCGGTCTTGCCTGTCTGGCGATCGCCGATGATCAACTCGCGCTGGCCACGGCCAATCGGGATCATGGCATCAATCGCGGTGATCCCGGTTTGCATCGGCTCATGCACCGACTTGCGCTGGATAATTCCAGGCGCCATCGATTCGATCAGACGGGTTTCGGTGGTTGCGATCGGCCCCTTGCCGTCAATCGGTTGACCCAAAGAATTCACCACCCGACCCAACATGGCATCACCCACCGGAACGGCGGCGATCTTGCCCGTTGCCTTGACCGTGCTGCCCTCCTGAATGCCCCGACCTTCGCCCATCAACACCGCGCCGACATTGTCATCCTCAAGGTTGAGGGCGATGCCTTCGGTGCCGTCCTCAAACTGGACTAACTCCCCAGCCATGACCTGCTCCAAGCCATAAACACGGGCGATGCCATCACCCACCTGGAGGACACTGCCGACGTTGCTGACGGAAACCGACTTGTCGTAGTCGGCAATCTGCTGCTTGAGGATGGCGCTGATCTCGTCGGGCCGGATGGAA
>JBILDB010000022.1:0-14530 GCA_044352805.1 Cyanobium sp. | reverse complement strand
GCCATAGGTCTGATTGGAGTTGGTGGCGTAAGACTCGGACTGGTAGACAAGTCGTATCGTGGCGTTGTCCTTCAGCCAGGCAGCGTTGCCATCCGGCCAGCCGGTGAGGGCCATGTTGGTAACGGGATCCACCTCGCCAACGGTTGCCAGTGCCTTGAACTCGGCGTATGGAAAATCGGTATCGCCGCTGCGCCCGTCCAGAAGTTCGCTGGCATCGTTGGCAGTACTGGCCTCGGGGATGAGAGCCGTGACCTGGCCAATGGTTTTGATCAACGGGGTTGTCATGGGGATGGGAAAGAGTGGTTGGCGCGAAGCAGTTCAATCAATCTTGTGGCTATAGCTTTGTGGCTTCCTTAGAGCCTGGATTGCCATCCTGTGAGAGTCTCTCTCAGGATGGCCAGCCCAACTCGTTGCAAACGTCGGGAGAGACACGCCCTGCATGTATCCCACGACACAGGACTTAAGAAAGCCCTGCAAAGTTGGACTGATTGTTAAGGCTGACTGCACTGAGGTTGGTGAAATGACCCACCTCCACGCCGGCCACCTTCAAGAGAGTGTCCGAACCCACCTGGCTGAAGCTGAGGCTGGAGAAAGCCACGCCCGCCAGGCCCACCTTGTCAGCTCCCAGCTGGAAGTCCATCACGAATTGCTTGGAGGCAGGTAGATCACCGATCTCGCTCACTAGCCAGAACTGGTCGGCAGCGGCACCACCGTTGAGGTGATTGGTTCCAGCTCCTCCAAGCACGTAGAACTTGTCGTCACCTGCACCGCCGAGGGCGCGGTTGGCGGAGCTGCCGATAATGAAGGTGTCGTTGCCGAGGCCGGCACTGAGGCGGTTACCATCGCCATCAATAGCCCAAATTTCATCATCACCGCTGCCACCGGTAATCACATCGCGGGATCCGGCGTAAATGGCATCATTACCGCTGCCTGTGAAGATTCTGTTGGCAAATCCGCTAAGGCTTGCAACATCAACGATATCCTCACCGGCTCCTGAGAAGAGCAAATCATTTTTGCCATCAAAACCTTGCAGCTTGATTGGTTGAGATGTCAAGCTGTCATCCGCGCCAGCCGTGCCGATTTTGACATCGATCACCTCATCAGTGCGTAGCGATGTATTTTGCAACCGCAAATCCTGGGCAGCAGATGAGTCAGCCAGGCTGTAGGCCTTGGCTAGGGTGGCGTAATTCGCCTTCAGATACTCGGCCAGGGCATCCTGTTCAGTGCCATCGCCACTGAAAGTGGCGGCACCGGTAAGCGGCGCGGTCGAACTGAAGAGGTCAACTCGGTTGGCGGCAGCATCCGTAGGGAACGGATAGCTATCCCCACCGCTGGCCAGGAAGTTGAGCGTCACCATCCGGAAGGTCCGGGCCGAATCACCCACTAGGACCCCGCCGCGAACCAACACATCAAGGTCATTGCCCTGGCTGTCCTGAATCGCAAGGTTGAGGATGCGGCTGCCCGCTGGCCTGGTGAGGTCAAAGCTGAACGCCAGGCCGCTCACCTGAGGGAAACGCCCTTGATTTGGGTAGACGGCAATACCGTGCTCAAGCAACTCCTTGAGCTTGCTGGCACTCACGGTGACCAGGGAGAGGCTGTTGTTGAAACGCAGCGAGTTTTCAATATCCAGTGTGGAGATACCACCCGCTGGTTTGTTCGCCGAGGGATTGGCAAGGGGGGGTTGCTTAGCCCCACTGACCACATCAACGCTACCAATCTGGGAGCGGATGCCGCCGCCATTCTTCAGCGAGATCACAACAGAAGGATCTATCTGCTTTGCATAGGCCAGGTTGGCATCGGCAGTGAGATCGCCGAGGTTGGTTTCCTCGGAGCGCACGAAGGCCCGCTCGCCCTCGAGGTATACCTGGGTGAAGCCCCACACCTGGCCATCTTTACTGGCAATCACCGCCTGCACGGCATCGGTGAGATCCTGCACGTTCTCGGCCTTGGTGCCGTCCGCAAAGGCGGTGGTGGCGAGCTGGGCTTCGCTCACGTTCCAGGCCTTGGCCACATTGGCCGCCGTGGCGGCATAGGCGCCGCTAACCAGGGGATCAACGCTGCCAGGGATGATGCGCCCCTGGGCATCGAAGTCCACCACCAATCGACCCAGGTAGGTGTATTCGTTGTCGGTATTGACGATCAGGGTGGGTACTCCGTCGGCCCCTTGGGTCACCAGCGGGTAAGTGTCAACGAAGTTGGCGGCATGGCCCGGGAAGGCAACGGCTTGGTCGTTGCTGTCGCCCAGGCGGCTGTTGGAGCCACCGGCGAGGATGATGTCCACACCCCGAAGCAGCGGCGCCAGAGCCTTCTCATTGGCGATCTGCTGCAGGTGGGCCATCAGGATCACCTTGTTGACGCCCTGGTTGATCAGGTCGTCGATCACAGGTTGCAGCTGGCTAGCCAGCAGCAGCATGTCGTCGCGCTCAGAGCCATCGCCAACGAAGCCCTTCACCTCCACCCCACCGGTGGAGCTGATCTGCTCCAGCACCTGGGTGGTGGCACCCACTAGGCCGATTTTCTCGCCGTTCTTGGTGACCACCGCCGAAGGCACGATTCGACCCTTCAGCGAAGCAGCTTCCTCCAGGCCAGCTGTGGTGGTGGTGTTGTTGAAACGCGGATTCAGATCGGCATCGGCGCTGAAATCGAGGTTGGCCGACAGATAGGGGAATTGGGCACCCACCCAGCCTGAGGCTGGCGTGAAGGAATCGCGGAACACCCGTGAACCCAAGTCGAATTCGTGGTTACCAATCGTGGAGGCCTCTACACCGATCAGGTTATGGATGGCGATGTCCACCGCCGCGATCGGATGGTTGGTGCTGGCGGACAGGCTGATGCTGGAGCCGGTCACCGCGTTGAGCTCATCGCGCACACTGATGTCGGTGCCGCCATTGAGGAAGGGGCTGGGGATGAAGTTGTCGCCGCCAGCAAGAATCAGCGTGTTGGCATAAGTATTATCGAAGCCATCCACGAGGCCCGCCAGGTAGGGCGCCGTCTGGGATGCCAACAGCCCGGCTTCAGCATCGGAGAGATGCAAAAGCTGCAGGCGATAGGGGATGGGGAAATCCAGCACCGACACCACATCATTCCCTTCGCTAGAGGCGATCACGCTGCGGGCTGCATTGGTGGCACTGGTGAGGAAGGTGATCCCCTCAATCCGCTGAGCACCGGGGAAGAAGACCGGATCAACGGCCACAGGCGCATAAGGATTCGAAACATCAAAGATCGCCGCCATGCTGGTGGTAGTGCGCTCCAGTGCAACGAAGGCATAGGTACGGCCGTTGATGGTGAAGACCTCAACCATCTCGGGTTCAATACCCTTGTCGTCTTCTCGGCTATTAACCGGATAGAAGCCCTTGGCGACCGCTAGTTCCTCAAGGGCGGTGCCTGAATCAAACACCACATTGCCCTTCGAATCGAAGATCCGTAGAGAGCGCGAACCCAGGGTGTAGGCCTGATCGATGATGCCATCGCGATCTAGATCACCGGTGTTGGTGAAGATGTTTAGCCGTTGGGCGTTGGTGGCAACAAGACCTGCCTTCTGGGCAGGGGTGGCACTGGCGGCTGCCGTGAGCAGGGCGGACACCCGAGCGGTTTCATCGGGGTCAGAGAAGTCATTGCGGTCATCGCCTTCCCCGGCGGCCAAAATGAAGTTTTCGCCGTTGTAAGTGAACGTCGCCAGGCCATCGGGCATCACCAGGCCATAAACATCGTGGTTGGTGGCGGGCTTGTAGCCGCCGCCATCGCCGCTGTCTTCAGTATCGAGGGCCGGGTTGCTGAACGTCACCACCGTAAAGGCGTTGCCACTGGCACCCTCGGTGCCGAAGTCGTTGTCGTAATTGATAACGACTGCGCCATCGTCGCGCAGGGTTAGGCCCTCGGGTTTGTCATAACTGAGGCTGCCGCCCACGGAGGGCAGGTTGAAGAGTTCCACCTTGTTGGCCAGCTGGATGCCGGCGGCGGCGAGTCGATCGGCACTGGAGGTGGTGTAGACCCCGCTCACCAGGGTGAGGCTGTTGTCAAGCAGCTCAGGGCTGGAGACGCCGATGGCGTCGGCCCAGCTAGCCGTTCCCGTACCTAAGGTGCGCAGCAGGGTGTTGGTGGCACCGCGCAGATCCACCTCATAGACACTCTTGAAGCCATTGAGCGCCCGGCTGCTATCGCGCTCCATCACCAGGAACACATCACGGGCGGCGTCGTAGGTGACATCGCCGATCTTGTCCTGGCCACTGCGGCCGCTGAGCAGGTATAGATGCTCTTTTACCGGGGCACCCGTGCCGGGATCGATAGCCAGGATGCGTGTCAGTTCCGACTTACTGCGCTCGGCGACCACACCATCGCCATTGCTGTCCACATCCAGGGGGCTCTGCATGAAGGCGTAGAGCAGGCCGTCCTTGCTGTTGAAGGCCATGCCTTCGATGCCGCGGTTGGCCCAGCGGTTGCCGTAGATGGCGGGCAGGCTGTCGATCGTTTCGGCGCCGATCACACTGCCGTACTGAGCCTGCAGGAGGGCTTTCTGGCCGGCGGGGATGTAGCGCTGAATCAAAATGCCGCTGCTGAAATCAAACAGACCAATTTGGCCGCGGTATTCATCTCCCACCGCAAACACCTTGCGGCTGACGCCGTCGATGGTGGCGGTGAAGACGGAGATGGTTTCCGAATCGATGCCGAAAGGGTCATAGGCAAGGTTTTGGTTGGCAGCATCCACCGGAATCTCATCCTTACCCTGCAGCTGCGGCAGGCCGGTTAGCGCCGTACCATCCGGACGCTTCAGACCAATGATGGCAAGCTCGCTCACCGCGCCCGAGGCACGGTTAATGCCTAGCTTATATATAGAGGGCTGAAAATCAGGGTCTAGGAACTGCCGTTTGCCGGCTGTTAGCGTGCCATTCGGACCACGATCGGTGATCGAATAATAGATATCAAGCGCCTGACCATTGATCGTTTCGATACCATCAAACCAAAGGCCGGAGAGGCCGCCTGCCTGCACACCGGCAGGAAGGTTGGCGGCACCAGCTGCATAGCTCAGGGAGTAGCTGAAATTCTTAGCAGTAGCCAGGCCGCGGTCCCAATCCTGGATGCCAGCCGAGAAGATGGTGGTGATGGCAGGCGTGGCCGTACTGATATCCAGCACAGCGATGGCATTATTCTCTTGCAGCGAAATGAAGGCCGTGCGGCCATCGGCAGTGATCGCGATGGCTTCAGGTTCGATGTCCTGAGCCAACGTAGTTGTAACGCCAGCTTTGCCAGTAATGCGAATGCCGCGGTTGATTAGCTCCGCCTTGCGGTTGTTCCAGGCACTGAAGTTGATGGTCTGTACACTAGCCTGGGCCGGAGCCACAGGTGTTGCCGACAGGTAGGCCGAAGTATCAATCATCGAGATTGAACCGATCGGATCAATCGTGTAGCCGATAATGGGCTCACCCTCATTGGTGACCAGCAACTTGCGGCCATCAGCGCTGAACTTAACCATGTCGGGCAGGGCCCCGACAATGACGGTGCTAATGTATATCGGAAGAGCTGGATTTGTTAGGTCATAAAATTGAACGACGCCATTATTCGTTTTGACACTGTCCTGGACAGCAACCGCCAACAGCTTGCCGAACACCGCTACGCTCTGGAGAGTCTGGCTGCTATCGGTGGGAGTGGCCTTAGCAACAATACTGGCTGCAGCCGGCCTGCGCAGATCACTTACAACGATTGCGCCTGAGCCCCCACCAACGGTGTATAGATAACCAGATGTCTGATTGTATGCAGATATCTCGGCGTTCGCACCTTGGGCGGCCATGGTGAGAACGCCTTTCACCGCTGCAACAGGAGGGTTGAGGAGCGAAAAGGAGAGAGACACCCCTGAAAAAACAAATTACTGATACCAACCCTACAGAGAAAAGTTCCACCGCGACTAACACAGGGCAAAATGCCAGCAAATGGGTAGCTGGAGCAACTTATGAATGTATGCCAAAACACCAAGCAATGAATGTTCACATGCTTTGTCAGCTCCCTAACACCTCCTTTTGCGTACCAGGGCGGCTGAGCTGGCCCGGCCGCCACAGGGCACAAAGCAAGTCTCCGGTGCATCGGCTGAAACCAGGTTTTTTTTGGGTAACCAGCGAAACCAGGAGGATCGGCAACCAGCTCCAGTCTATTTTACTACCCCGCTATTCCTTGGGCATCAAGAATAATGCATTAAATTATAAAAGAATGGTGTTGCTATCATTGGTATGGCATATACGAGCGTGCGTCTAGCGCAGGAAAAACCTGGATTAAAAATGAAGCCAAAGAGAATAAGATTAATGGGAAGATGGCTGATGCGCGGCGGTTCATGGGACTGCCACCCATTTTTCATCGGGGCTGATCAAACCCCAGGCAGGCAACCCCTTAGTGGAGCTGGCTAACGAGGCGCCATCCAGTCCTATGCGCCATGTTTGTAACTTTCAAGATCAACCTTTGACATGGGGATGGCACTTTCAATTACTATGCGAAATGCCATGCCGGGGTCAATTGAATCCTTGCCTGCGTGAATTGCCTCTTGGATGGCGAGGCTAAAAAGAATTGGCCAATGCACGGGGTTCGGACAAAAAAGCTTGACGGTTGGCAATAGCGCTGGCCACATAGCTTTTAGGTAGTTGAGTGGTATGTCAGCAGGCTTGTGATTCTCAGGTACACGAGGGACTCCAAAATGCTCGCTACCCAGTACGGAAGCAGTGTGTTGGAAGACTTCATTTAGATCAGGGAAATCTGTTGCACCCGCCTGCTGTGCTGCCCCACCTACCAAGCCCCATACGGAATATTGAGACCCTGCAAGTGCGTTATTGAGAGGGTCACCGAAGAAATATTGTTTGCCATCATCTGTAGCAATGATATGGAATGCTGCTGTTTCTGGCATGCCATTTGCTAAATCTTGTTCTCGAAGATTGGCTTGGCATGCATAACCGGCCAATGCACCCAAAGCAGTGAGAAGAGATTCAATGTGAACACCCTTGGAGTCTTTCATTCCCTCAAGCAGTCGCTGAAAGACCTCTTTGGCACCTAGTTTTGCACCAATAAAAGGATCTTCTTGGCTGCGCTCCCGAATGGCATTGATGAGCGCTGCGGTCTTCGGGTCCATTACAAAAGTGAATGATAAATCGGAACGGGTTGGAAAACATAAACGCTTGGATTAAGCGTCTAACGCCGCGATCAACATCAGTGTAGGCCTATTTCGGGGTAGATGGCCACTGAAGCAAGGGCAGGCTCAATGCTTCAGAGCCAAGCAAGCGCCTTCAAGCTGTCGACAACCAAATACAAGCCGATTAAAGACAACCCCCAGGCTATCGCCTCGTTAGCATTACGCGACAAAATCGCCTCCAACTTTGTCAAGATCGGCGAGACATGACCGTGCAAAGAAAGCCGCGCCACCAGTAGCAATAATGCTGGCGTGATCATCAACAAACAATACCAGAAAAGCACCACACTCCGTCCAATCAGCGATAACTCCGATGCGGTCAAAAAACCGATGGCAGCCAGATAGGGGATCATCGAAGCAGCCTCGATGGCGGCCGCTGTCAATGCCAACAAGAAGACCGCGCCGACGGGGGCCGACGCATCGCTCGCCAGACCCCGCAGCCGCATGAGCAGGCTCGGCCCGGAACGTGCCACTTTTTCAGCGCGGCGGGCAACGCGACGCTGCTTACCCGCTTTCGTCCAAGGCTCCTTTAGTACACCAAAAGCCGTGAATCCGATACCGGCGACCAGCTGGGCGATCCGTAGCGGTTGGGAGTTTCCCGTCTGCCGCAACGTGTCTAGCACTAGCGAGGCACCGAGTAGCAACGCAAATCCCAAGAGCAGATAGAACGCGGCAACGGTGCCAAGGAACAGCACAATCCTGCCTGGCCGTAGACGACCGGGTACCGACATCAACCACAGGGGGATGAGCAATGTACCGAAACTAGTGCTATCGATCAGTGCCAGCAAAACAAGCGGGCCTAGCAGTTCGATGTTCATCGATGGTGGTTTACTAAAGATTCTGCAAACGCCTGAACCATCCTTCTCTCATGTGCGGCGTAAGCACCAAGACCAATAGCATGACCTCGGAAACTCCACCCTGATCAGCAGTAGAGATTGACATGATACTGCCGCGAGAGGGTCGGCTCGCTTTGCCGCTATTGCATCCTCGTGGTCCGAGAAGCCCGCATATAGCGCCGCTCGTGGATATATATGACTCACGGGCAAGGGTGTGTTAGGATGATACCGGCAACGGTTTCTTTTTTCAACCTCAGGGCGAGCCGCAAGCTTAGGCATGAACGCTCACGATTACCTGGCCGCAGAGTGTGCAATGTCAAAAAAATCAAATCAGAGTAGATAAGCCCATACACAGCATTATCATTAATTGCGCCATAGTTATGGGTAAGTAAATTCGGCAAATCAACAGCCGACTCGCGTTCAACAGATGACCTTATCGCACGCTTTTTTCGGTAGTCCTCCAGAGTGACTCCCTTCATTACATCTTCAATCGCATTGCATGCTTCAAAGATATCGCACAAATAGGCCGATAAATCACGAGCCATAGACAAGTCGCTTTGTTCGGTCTATATCTCTTGAAATAATCTTATTTTTTACTGCATCTTGCATTACCAAATCAACATTAGCTTGGAAGATCTTTCGAAATGCCTCGCGTGCATCAAGGTAGGCATGGAATAAATTCGTAACTTCTACTGGGCCAAACTCAACAAGAAGATCAATATCGCTCTCTCCAGGCCTATAGTCATCTCGAAGAGCTGACCCGAAAACAAACAACCTTTTGATGCCAAGTTGAAGACATACTGCCGCGATTTCTTCAATATTTGCATCAATGAAATCAGCCATGTAACACCTCCTCAAACCACTGTACCAGTTCTGCTCGAATCCGCATCCATTTGCCAAACGGCAAGAACCGTCCGCTCTGCCACCAGGGCAGCCCCAAGTGGTGGGTGGCCACCGGCATCAGCATCGCCCGCATCCGGAAATTGATCCAGCCTGGGACGATCAGGGTTCGCATGCAAGCATCCACACATACCAATCCCGTGCGCCCTTCGGCCCCGGGCCGCCAATCGCTCTGTATCGGTTGTAGCCGCCGCCATCGGCCGTCACTCAAATAGCATGGGCTCGCCCATTAGCAACGGGCATCAGTCAGCCCCATCCTTATGGCGCCGCCCCAGCAAGTAACCAAAGACCAAGTTAGGAAGTGAAAAGAGAAACCCAGCAGCGGCGTCTACCAACTTCTGATCTTTACCCGAATCAAAAACCTAGACTATATACAAAGCAGACATGCCAATATCTGCGCCTAAAATTCAGATTGTGTGAACCTCCGAGACAACCTTGCCATCCTGATCGATAAATGCCAGCGACCTGCCTTTAGCAGACTCTTTTTTAGCGATCGAAAAAAGAGCCACACCTCGCCTGATACTTTCCGACATCGTAATACCGTACTCATCTTTGAGCTGAGTCAGAATACTCACCAAACGTTCGCTTGCACGAAAGTTGAGGCGTTCATCCTTGGCTTCTTGGCTGGTTTTTTTGCTGGAATTAGGAACGGAAGAAGTAGGGACTGGTTGCCTTGGTGAGAGGGAGGATGTCGTCATGGGTCATGTCGGGTGATCGCTCCGGCCAGGTAGACCGGGCCAGCACCAACGGTGGTGGTACTCACTATTGTACATACAATTCCCGGAAACGGGGGCTGGACCGGGGCTTGTGGTGTCGGCCCGAAACCAGGAGATAGAAAAACAGCAGTCCTGGCCTTGCGTTGCCTTGCTGGTGACGGCCTCGCCATTGCGGTTGATGGGGCCGAAGTGGTCCACCTTGGGCTGCCCGCTCCATGCCTTTATTGGAAAGGCGGCGCTACCCGATATCGGCCTGCAATGCAGCCAGCCACACCACGGGAGAGAACACGGGCAGCGTCGAACGAATGCAGTCCTCGCAGTGGCTGGTCACGATCGCGCTCGCCCCACGTTGCAGAACCCCACCTTTACAGGTGCTTGTCCTCAAGATGATGCCGGTATTCGCCCTCATTGCGCCCCGGGCTGACGAGCACACCGCGCAAGGCGCGAACACGGGGCGTGATATCCACTGCGGCGGATTGCACGTCGATCAAGGAGAAGAAGTCACCCGCCAGCTGCGAAAAACAACGACCTGTCTCAGCAGAGTAACATTTTGCATTTTCGATCAGCTTTGATTAGAATCTCAATCTGTACTTGGTGATCACGGAAAATCCTTTAGGCATACAATATTGCTTAAATGATACATGAAATATAGGCAGCGGAGAAGAACCTGCTAACCTTGCTAAGGCTGCCCCTGAGTGGCAGGTAGAGATTGGATCGTCGAAGCTGAGCGCTGATGGCGGTCTGTCCACTCAAAGAGCTTGTTCGAAGTGTCGCCCTCCCACAGGATAAGTCCGGAGACTTCAGCTGCACAAGCAACACTCATGTAACCTCAGCCACATCTTCAACACTTGCCACCTCCTTCACAGATGCATTCAATTGGAGACCTAAGGCTGAGATCACCTTCAAGATCGTGTCAAAACTTGGGCTCCGATCACCTGAGAGTGCCTTATACAGACTTTCCCGCGACAGACCTGACTCGCGTGCGACCTGGGTCATCCCCTTGGCACGAGCAATATCGCCCAATGCCTTTGCAATGAAGGCAGCATCCCCATCTGATTCCTGAATACAGGCCTCCAGATAGGCAGCCATCTCTTCAGGAGTCTCCAGGAACTCGGCAACATCATAAGGTGACGTCTTCGTCTCCATCATTCATCCTCCTTGTAGTTACGAGCAAGATCCTGCGCAGATTTGATATCTTTCGCCTGGGTGGTCTTGTCACCACCGACGAGAAGAATGACCAGCATCGAACCCCGTTGTTGAAAACAGACCCTGTAACCAGGGCCATAGTGGATCCGCAGCTCAGAGACTCCTGCCCCAACGGGCCGAATATCGCCTGGATTGCCGCAGATGACGCGTTCAATCCTGGCCTGTATGAACGCCTTAGCCCTGAGGTCCCGAAGGCCTCTGAGCCAACGCGCAAACTCCTCTGTACGGCGAACTGAAACCACACTGATAGTGTAGCCCCGTGGCTACGAGCGGGCAAGGGCTCCGCACGGCATTCTCAACGCTCATCATCACCCGCCCGTGGCCACCATCGCCAAACAACGATTCCCATGCATCGGGTCGGGTGCATGATGTTGTTGGGCAATCGTTAAAGCTGTCAGAAAGATGAAAGGCCCACCAAGCCAGCCAGACCTGACGACCTGAGGCAGTGAGCGGGTCTTGTGCGGATTCACCAGCGGGGGCCGGTGATCACCGGAGCGGGTCTGGACCCTTCGTGCACGCCCGCTGGAATCCCTCCCAGCGGCTCTGACGGTGAAGGGTGCTGGGGGGAGGAGACAGCAGGGGCGAACGCCGTTGTTGGTGTTGACGTTGGCCGGGTGGTTGCTGTTCCGGTTGGCGGCGCGGCAGTTGTGAGGTTCGTTGAACCAGGACACCGCGCAGCAGCTGGGCGACCCGCCCTCAGGATTCACCGTAGGGCAGCGGATGGCGACGAACTCCTGCCAGAGCCTCGCAGCGTTGCTAAAAAGCGCTTAACCCTTTGACCGTCGACGATGCGCCCGCCCCTGACCGCACCGACTGCATCGCTTCTACTTGTGGCCGTCGGCGCGCTCCTCCCCCTGGCGGCTCCCCAGGCCGGCCTGGCCCTGATGGTTTACACCGCCACGGGATCCGGCATCAACGGCAGCCTGGGGGGCACGCCCTTCAGCGATGCCAGCTGGACGCTGACGGCGACCGCCGATGAGCAACTCTCCTCCAACACCATCATCTCCGCCGGCCCCGCCGGCAGTTTCAACCTCTGGTCGCTGCCCGTTTCACCCCGCCTGAAGATCGAAACCACGGCGGCGCTGTTCGAAGCGGATCTTCTGGCGGCCGGCAGCTTTCGCTGGCTGGCCCTCTCCGGCACCTTCCCGTTCGGGCCCACACCCAAGATCGGTTTCGTTTACACCACCCCCAGCTTCCAGCCGGAAACGGCGGCGGGGGTGTTCGGCGTGCCGGGGTCGTTCGTGAATCTCCGGTCTCCCTACAGCGTCGCGGGGCCCTCCATCTTTGAAACCCTCACCTACCCCACCTCGGCCGGCTCCCTGGTGATCAGCAGCAGCAGCGAGGTGCCGGGCACATTCCAGATCACGCCCGTGCCCACACCCCTGCCGGCGCTCGCCCTGGCGGCGGCCTTCTCCAGCAGCCGCCGCCTGCGCGCCCGGCGCAGGCGCTCCCTTCACCCGGTTCAGTTGCCCCCCTCCACCGACACCCTGTAGCTGAAGCCGGTGGAGCCGGGCATGGCGCTGGAGCCCACCCGCACGTTCACCTTGCTGGTGCGTTAGCCGGGCACGGCGGGGAAGGGGCCGAGACGGCGCTGCTGCCCCGGGGCGAGGGAGAGGTTGTCGTTCACCAGCTGCAGGTTGCTGCCATCGGTGAACACCAGAAACACCCCCAGGGGGAAGGTGCCCTGGCCGGTGGAAGCCGACTGGAAGTTGACGCGGTAGCTGGCGAAGGAGCGATCGACGGCGAAGTCGGTGTTCCAGTTGGTGCGGCCCACCAGCCGGTCGGGGCCGATGCGCTTCTCCACCACCGGCTGGCCGCCGCCGCCGATCGGCATCAGGAAGCGGCAGGCCACCTGGGCGGTGCCACCGCTGGCCAGCGCCAGGCCGGCGGCCAGGCCAACGGCCAGGGCGGGGGCGGCGGCGGCGCGGGGGCTGGCCGATCGGCAGAGGGGGCGCAGGGACATGGCGGTGTCGCCGGGGGGAGAACTTCCCAGAACCTACGGCGACGGGGTGTGCGCAAGGCTGCTGGCTGCGCCGCCGCCCCGCCGATGCTCCAGCTCCAGCCCCTCTTCCCCCTCGCCCTGGGGCAGGTGCAGCTCGCCCCCGATCCCCTCGACACCGCCCTGCTGCTGCGCGAGATCCTGGCGCTGCGGGGCCAGGCCAGCGGCAATCCCCAGGAGGGCTGCGCCTGGACCGGCGATCTGCACGGCGCCTGGCGGCTGGACCGCCAGCCGGCCTTCGCGCCCCTGATCGGCCTGGTGCTGGAGCAGGCCCGCGCCTACCTGGAGGCGGTGGGCTTCGACCCCACCCGGGTGGCCCTGCACCTGCAGCGCTGCTGGCCGGTGGTGAGCGAAGCGGGCCAGGTGGTGGGGCGCCATCACCATCCCAATGCCCACCTCAGCGGCGTGTACTACCACAACGGCGACGGCAGCGGCAGCAGCGGCTGCCTGCGCCTGTTTCCCCCCAGCCAGCCCAATGAGCTGGTGCCTGGGCTGGCCGTGGGCCACGGCGGACCGCTGCGGGCCGACGGCGACGCCGCCCGTCGCTGGAACGCCCCCTGGATCGATATCGCCCCCGGGCCGGCCTGCTGCTGCTCTTCCCCGCCCAGCTCGATCACGCGGTGCTGGAGAACCAGGACCCCGACGATTTCCGCTACTCGATCAGCTTCGACCTGGCCCTCTCCGCCCCCCGCGCCGGCGAGGACCATCCGGGGCCACCGGAATACCTGGCGCCTCACCCGGCCGACTGGCGGGAGTGGCCCTGAGGCCCGCGGCTCACATGCGCGACATGGCGCGGATCTTCGCCTGCTTATCGGCGGAGAGGCCCTCCAGCTCCTCCAGGCTCGTGAGGCCATCCTTCACGAAGCCGGCGAAGGCGAACAGCAGGCCATCGATGCGGAACTCCATCCGCCCCTCGATCGTCTGGCGCTGGATGCTGAGGAAGTCGTGGAACTGCCACACATCCTCCGGGCCGCCGAGGGCGGCCGCCTGCAGCCGCAGGCTTTCGATCAGGGCCTCCACCTGCCGCCGCAACGCCAGGTCAAACACCTGGCGGGCCAGAGCCTGCTCCTCGGCGGTCCAGCCGGCCAGTTCCGTTTCCATGTGCCGCTGCCCAACGCTCCAGATCAGAAGCGGACTGGGATCAGGGCATAGAAGCCAGCCTTTGCTCCCGTCTTCTGTATCTGGATGTTGGGCAGCACTCTAGGACGATCAGTTGGGCACATACGCCTTTAGAAAACCATATAGAAGCTCATTCACCTTGCTACTACACTCGCTGAACGCGTCAGCAGCATTTTCCAGATCTACGATCTCAAGTACTCTCCCAGAGCTCAATCGAGCATCGCCATTCGGTCCTGTGCAAGGTTTGCCATGAATAATTTGGTTTCTGATCTCGACGAGCTGCGCAAACTCCTGTGCAACCGCGCTGAGATCTTCGCGTGCTGCAGAATTAGGCATATTTCGTACTAGATCAATGAAACACTTGGCAATCCGGCCCGCAGTGAGTTCATCACCGACAATCTTCCGTAAAGCGCCAGGCTTGATTTTTTCGCAACTCCAGACGACGTTCCATTCACAAATGGAGAAGCGGTGACTTTCAGGAAAGGTGTCACTCCTTGGCTGCCTTTCAGGCGGCTTGGATAAATGGTAGCGCCTGATTGGATTGGTGGCCTTCTGGTGGCTTGTTGATCCACACCACTACTGGCTGGCGCCA
>JBILDB010000217.1:0-4519 GCA_044352805.1 Cyanobium sp. | reverse complement strand
GGTGTGGCTGGCCTGGAACTCCGCCGCCAGGTGGTCATTGATTGCTCGGGTGAGTTCCTTCATGGCCTTGGCGGTTCGCTCGATGCTATCTAGCGCCTCCGCTGCTGGGTTGCAGGTGCAAAAATCACAGCGCCTGACACCAGCAGATCTGATCAATAAAGTGACATTTGTCACAGCAGATTGTGACCTCCTGGCGTCAGCAGCTGCTTTGCATTCCGAGAATCTCCCTGCTTGCTCCAATCCCCAAGATGTCTCGTAACAGCATTGCCCTGTTTCTCGCCACCGTTGCCCTCGCCGGTGGCACGGTCGCCTGCTCAAAAAGCCAGGAAGACGGTGAACAGGGCGGGGACAAGGAGCGTCCGGCGATGACGCAGCCCTCCAGCCCCAGCCCTTCCAGCAAGCAAGGCAGTGAGGGTGGGGAAGGCGGTGAGGGTGGGGAAGGCGGCGAGGATGGCAAAGGCCGCAGGGATGGCAAAGGCGGCCAGGATGGCAAAGGCGGCGAAGATGGGGAAGGCGGCGAGGGTGGCGAAGGCGGCGAGGGCTGATCGAGCCGGTTCAGGTGGGGGCGTCCTGGGCATGGGCCGCCCCAGCCGCCGGCGCTCAACTGTCCCAGCAGCGCAGCAGGTTGCTGTAGCTGCGGCTGATCAGATCAAAGATCTCATCCTTGCCGTGACGCGCGAACAGGGTGCGACGGGCGGTATCGAGCTCGAACAGAAGCTCGCGCTGGTCGGCGTGGCGGATGCGGCTTTCGATCCAGCCCACCGCCACCAGCCGCTCACCAGCCGTCACCGGCTCGACCCGGTGCAGCAGGGTCGAGGGATAGACCAGGGCATGGCCGGCCGGCAGGCGGAAACTCTCCTCGCCAGCAGGGGCCTCCAGCACCAGGGCGCCGCCTGCGTAGGTCTCGGGCTCGCTCAGAAACAAGCTGAACGAGAGATCGCTGCGGCCACCGCCCATCCAGGCGTTGTCGACATGGCGGCCATAGCCCTCTCCCGCGCCGCTGCGGCTGAACAGCAGGCCGTGGATCCGGCGCGGAAAAGCGGCAGCCTGCAACAGCGGTTGGGCCGTCAGCACCGCCTCAAGCCGTGCCGAGAGCTGTTGATGAAGCGGCGAGGCCCCATCGAGCTGGTGGTTGCGCTTGAGATCGCGGGCATGCCAGCCGGCGGTGCTGGCTCCATCGATCCAGGGGGCGGCGGGGTCTTGCAGGACGCTGACTAGGTCCCGCAGCTCGTCCTCCGCCAGCAGGGGCTCAAGCAGGAAGCGCATGGGCGATCACCTTTTGTGGCTTGAATCAGGAGGCATTCAACGCTGCAAACCAAGCAGTTTCAGCGCAGCCATTAGTAACACGATGGCAAGAATTCGACGGATCCAGGCCACGGGCCAATGACGACTGCCCAGTCTTGAGCCCAAGCTGCCGCCAATCAGCACCGCCGCGATCCATCCCAGCAACGACGGGTTCAGAACTGCTGTGAGCGCAGTTGGATTAGCCAGGGCAAGGCCGGCCAGACCAGCCACGGAGTTCATTAAGATAAATAGTATCGAAGTTGCTGCAGCCTGGCGGGTGTCGCACCACTTGGCTAACAGAAGCAGTGGCGTCAGGAAAACACCTCCACCTGTACCGGTAAGGCCAGCCAATAGCCCGAGGACGCCCCCGCTGATCACCAGAACCAAACCACTGGGTTGACGCAGGCTTGCCGGGTCCTGGCTCACAGTGCCCAACCGCCAAGCTGTAAAGACAAGCACGACTCCAAGCAAGCGCTGAAACCATATCCCGGGCAGATTGAGCCAGCCGCCAAGGAATGATGCCGGAATTGCCAATAGATAGACTGGCCAGATGATTCGCCAGGGCAGATGGCCTGCCCTCAGAAAATTCCAGCAGCCAATGCTGGCCACCACGATATTCAGGATCAGGGCGACAGGCTTGATCGTCTCAGCAACCAGGCCGCCTAGTGTCATCAGAGCGATATAGCCCGATGCTCCGGCATGCCCCACTACCGCGTAGAGGAAGGCAACTACCGCGAAGCCTGCTGAGAGCACGAGGTTCAACACAATGTCATTGTCAGTTCAGGCGCAAAGGTGTGCCCAGCCCACCGAGGGAACCAGCGGCGAGCAGGCGGATTACCAGGCCCTGGTCCCACAGCTGTTGCCCTGGGTAGCCGGCTGCAAAAAGCTCCCGGCGCAGTAGAGCTGGCAGCGCTTGCTTGAGGGCATCGAGCGGGGCCGGCCGCAGTCGGCGGTGGGGGGATTGCAGAACCGCTCGAATAGCGGCAGCGCCGCTTCCTGGACCGCCAGGTCTTCCGAGAGCAGCAGCGGCATTAGCCAGAGCTGTTGCACCGCCCGCAGATGGGGGGTCGCGCTGCGGCCTGGATCAGCGGCTTAGATCAGCGTATGCAACGGTGGGGCAAACGGATCGGTGCCGCTGTCGGGAACCACGAGATTGCCGGTTGCATTGGAAACGGATTTGTTGCGCCCAACCTTGAAGAACGCCTCATCGCCGGTATCACTGATCAGCCCGCTGGGCAGCAGATCGCAGAAGCCATCGCAGAAGCCATCGATGATCCAATCGCTGAAGGCAAGTCCTTTACCACCATTGCGAACAACAAGGCCTTGGCTGGTGCGGCGCTCGGGGGAGGCATCATCACCGCCACCGCTGGAGCCGCCATTGATGATTTCATCGGCGAGCAGCGGCGTGCCGCCACCGATGCCTGTGAATTCTGAAGCCACTGGCTGGGGATCATCAGAGCCGCCATCGATGACTGCATCGGCGAGCAGCGGCGTGCCGTTGCCGATGCCTGTGAATTCTGAAGCCACTGGCTGGGGATCATCAGAGCCGCCATCGATGACTGCATCGGCGAGCAGCGGCGTGCCGTTGCCGATGCTCGTGAATTCTGAAGCCACTGGCTGGGGATCATCAGAGCCGCCATCAGAGCCGGAGGAGGCTTGGATGGCGAACAGAATTTGCTCCACGTTGGAGCAGGTTGTGTTGTGCTTTTCCATGTTTGATGATCTCAGGTGAAGAATGAGCAAGACTGGATTGGCCTGCTTGAATCCGTTATGCTATCGCTTGATTTATCCTGCTCGACTTTGGTGCTTCCTGGCAAGATTGATCACAGTATTTCACAATTAATTAAGTCTTATTGTTGCCCGACAATCAAGTGGTCGAAGCATCTGACTTGTTCACGGGTGCCGCGCGAGCCTAACCAAAGCGTCAATCGGCTTGATGCCGGCAGGCTGGCACCGTCAGCGCCTACGAGAGGCTGGTGGGTTTACGTCAGTGCGGCAAGACCAGCCTGGCAGGTCATTGCCCGCGCGCCTTGCTGGCGGATTCTGAGGAGCACGGCCTGGTCTAGTGGAGCAGAGCTTGATCTGCTGATTGCCCTCCTGCAGCCGGCGCAGATACTCCTGCTGCTTGCCGGCTAAAGATCGCAAAGCCGCCGGCCAGGGCCAGCACGGGCTCCCGGAGTTTGATCACCTATGCACGCCCACGCCGATCGGCACAACGCGCAAATTCACGATCACCTTCAGCGTCTTCAGCGTTTTCACCGCCTTCACCCCTGAATCCTCCCATCGTGGATCGGAGATCCCCCGTGCTGCCATGTCTGTCTTTCCGCTGCTTGTGATCGTCCATGCCCTGGCGGCCACGGTGTGGACCGGCGGCCATCTGGTGCTGGATTTGGGAGTGCTGCCCAGGGCATCGCGGGCGCAGAGCGCGGCACCGATCCGCGCCTTCGAGGAGGTCTTCGAGCCACTGGGCCTGACGGCCCTGGCCATCCAGGTGCTCACCGGGCTGGGGATGGGCTGGATCTACCTGCCGGGCTTGCATGGATTGCTCAGCCCGGCCAACCCGATCGGGATGCTGGTGGGGGTGAAGCTGCTGCTGCTGGCCGGTACTGCCGCCCTGGCCGTTCATGCCCGGCTGCGGCTGATCCCCAACCTCACCGACGACAACCTGAGCGGCCTGGCCTGGCACATTCGCGGCATCACCGCCCTGGCGATCGCCTTTGTGGTGGTGGGTGGTCTGATTCGGCTGGGGGGCCTGGGCTGATGTGGATGGACAGGGCTTCGGCCCGGCGAAGTCGAAAGCCCATGGCAATCAGCGATCAGGCTTCAAGCCACAGCAGTCCTGCCAGCTGGCCAGAAGCCGCGCCAGCTCATCTTTAATGGCGGCCAGTTCATCGATGCGCAGGTTGATTGATTCCATGCCAATGCGCAGGCTGGCAGCGGGTTTGGCTGACACGGCTCCCTGGCGAACCAAGGCAAGAACCCTCTACCTGGTGGAAGCTTTTCCACCTTAGGCAGGCCAGGGCGCCAAACAATCCCAGTGCTGCCTCACTCTCCAGTGATTGGGCCATACTGGAGGCATGAAACCAACTCGCAGCTTCAGCTTGGCCCTGACCCTGGCTCTGCTGGCCTCCACATCGGAAGCCATGGCCTGCGGCGGCGGCGGCTCCGGCAGCTACCGCAAACCCGCCCGGCCGGGCCAGCATCACCACAGCCGGGCGGTGCCCTCCTCCAAGAC
>JBILDB010000216.1:0-4524 GCA_044352805.1 Cyanobium sp. | reverse complement strand
TGGCGAGCTTCATCCCGGGCCATGTGGGCAAAGCATTCGGCTAAAAGGGGATTTTTAGTCTTGATGCGCCGGCTCATTTCTTTGTAGAGCAGGAAACCGGAGAATTCCGAGGTGCAGCTTTGTTCTAAAAATTCAACAAAAACGCGCCGGGTATCTGGATCAAGCTTTTCTGCGGCGCCGATGAATTCGTCGTTGCGAACAAAGTGATGACGGTTATAGTCCTTACGAAATTCTTCGCAGATCGCCTCCAGTTCGGCCTGGTTGGGCTGCAGGTCCATCGCCGCCATGGCGTCGAAATCGGTTGTATAAAACCGTGGCGTCAGAATCGTGTCCTTGGCAGGATCCTTGATTTCTGGTGAGGCGGTTGTGCCAACCCGCTGGCCGGCTACGGCACTTGCAGGGGCGGGGGCTCCGGTAACTGTGGCGGCGGGAGGCACCATCGCTGGAGTCTGATCAGGCTTGGCACCCAATCTAGGTGGGCCGGGGCCGCTCTGGCGCCCATGTAAAGCGGGATGGGGGAATCAGTTGGGTCCCAGCCATTTCTGACCATTCAGCCGTTGCACCAGCCGGGAAACGATCAGGGCCAGGGTCATCTTTTTTTCGTCAATCAAGAACGACTCCAGCAAACTCGGCACACTGCTGCCCCCCTCAGCCAGGGCAATCGTCTTGATGGCGCCCAGTTCCGGGGTGGCAAAGCACAACCAGAACCGCCTCTCCCCCGGCAGATCACCCTTGACCATCCAGCAGTTTCCTCCCACCACCGGCATGGGCCCCTCCTCAAAAACCAGGCTTGGGGCAGGGCCGCCATAGGCCTGGCATTCCTTTGCCAAGGCCGGCAACAGCAATTGGGGGACAAACTCGTTGAAGGGCTTGTCTTCCGGTGCGGGTGGTTTGACCTTGGCCTCCGCAGCGGCCCCAGGCGCCTTGGCCCCGGGGGGCTTAGCCGCAGGGGTCTTGGCTTCGGGCTCCTTGGCCGCAGGCGTCTTGGCTTCGGGCGCCTCGCTGGCGGCGGAGGGGCTGTCGGGCGAGGCGGGGGTCGAGGGTTCAGCCACGGAGAGAGCTCGGCGAATCAGCAGGAGCCAACTCTAGGCAGGGCCCCGCAGGGGTCCATGCCCCTACCAGTCATCATCGGCCGGCGAGTCCCAGTCTTCCAGCTGGGCCCCCGCCTGGGGGTTGGCCCCTGGGGAGCGCGACCAGGGCCCCGCGACCTCGGCTGGGGCGGCCTGGGGCCGGGCCCCATCAGCGCGACGAATCACCCTGAAAGGCACCGTCATGGTTGGCAGGGGCTCGCCTGGGGCAGGGGTGGGAGTGGCGGCGAATTCGCTGGCGCCGGATCCTCGCCCGTAGCTCTCGGTCGGATCCGCTCCCCGTCCCCTCGCGGCGCGTCCTGGGCTTGGGTAGTGGCGGCGATTGCCCCCCTGCTCCAGCGGTGTTGCCTCCCACCCCGGCGCGGAGCGTTCCAGGCGCACCCGGCGGCGCAGGGCGGCAACGGGCGGACGCAGGGCCAGGGAGGTGCCGGCACCACTTAGAACAGCACCCCCCAGGGCAGCCGCGCTGATCCAGGCACCCAGGGGAAGCGCTGGACTAGTCCAGGTGAGCAAACGCAGGCTCAGGACAGGCGTTGGGTTGAGCGCTCCAAGAACGGTGGCCGCCACCAGGGGCGACAGCAGGGGCAACAACAGCAGACGACGCAGCAAGGGCGGCAGGGCTCAGGGGGCAGGGGAGGACGGCTGGGGGTTCGGATCGACCAGGGGTAGCGGCCCCTGCCAGCGGCGCAGGGAACCGAGGTCCAGGCCCAGTACATCAAAAACGCGGATGACCAGGAAGTCCACCATTTCCGCCAAGCTGGTTGGCTGGTGATACCAGGCCGGCACCGGCGGCGCGATCCGGGCGCCCGCCTCGGCTAAGGCGGTGAGATTGCGCAAATGCACCAGGTTCCAGGGCAATTCCCGCGGCGCGATAACCAGGGGCCGCCCTTCTTTGAGGTGAACATCGGCGGCCCGCTCGATCAGGTCAAGGGCCACCCCACTGGCAATCCGTCCGACGGTGCCCATGCTCGCCGGCAGAATCACCATTCCCCGGGTGCGGTAGCTGCCGCTGGCGATCGCCGCCGCCTGGTCATTCCAGCGGTAGCAACGCAGCTGGCCGGTGGTTTCACCGGTGCGCTGGCGCCAGAATGCCTCCTGGGCCTCGGGTTCGGAGGGCACCCGCACGCCCAACTCGGCTTGCCAGACGGCGATGGCGCCCCGACTCGTCACCATCTCGACCGTCTCGCCGGCCTGGAGCAACAGGGCCAGGGCCCTTTCGGCCAGGGGTTGGGCCGAGGCACCGGAAACGGCCAGTACAACCGGAAGGGCCGAAGTCATCAACGCCGTCTCAGGATTCGGCCAAGGCCAGTTGACCCTGCTCGACGGCTTCAGGGGGAAGGGGGAGGGACGAAGGCTCGTCAGCGCCCTCTGGCGGGGTGGAAGCGGTTTGATCCACTACCAGATCGATCTGGTTGCGCAGGGCGTCGACCTGTTGGATTTCGACTTCGACCATGTCGCCAAGCATGTAGGTACGGCGGGAGCGGCGGCCCACCAGCTGGTTCTGGCGTGAACGGTATTCGTACCAATCATCCTTGAGGGAACTGACATGCACCAGGCCTTCCACCTGGGAAGGGGGCACCTCCACAAAGAAGCCGTAGCTTTGGACGCCGCTGATGCGACCCGGCAGGGTCTGACCCACCAGTGGTTCGGCGGCGCGGGCCTGGGCCATCGACACCACGTCGTCTTGAAACTCCTGAACGAACCGACAACGGCCGTTGAGACGGTTGGCCAGCCCATGGCTGAGGCTGTCCTGGAACGGGGCCAGCTGGGACGGCGTCAGCAGGGCCCAATCGATGGAGCCATGGCAAGAATCCGCCGCCACTTCGACAGCAACTTTGTGGCGCACGGTGGGACGGTCCTTGCCGTCCACCAACAGGCTGACCAGCAGGTGCTGGTTGAAGATATCTCCGTAATGCAGGCTGGCGCAGCTCCAGGGGGCAAAGGCCAGGGTCTCAGCCGCCAGGGCATTTTCACCGGGTTGCGCCCCATAACGGAGCGGTTGCAAGGCCTCACGCAGCTGTTGTTGCAAGGCTCGGCAGCGATCACTGGCCATGATCAGCGGCAACAGGTCGACGGCGTTGGCCTGGCCCTCGGCACCCAATTCCAGCGGTATGTCGAGTGCCACCGCCATGCGAGCCACCTCATTAAGTTGCCCCTGGTCTGGGGCGTCATTGAGGGCAAACAGAGCCGGTAACTCCAGGGCCGCCATGTGCCGGCCAAGGGCACGGTGGGCGAGCAGCACCGTCTCGCGCAAAAGGCTGATCGGGTGGTCCGCCGCCAAGGCCACCAGCCATCCCTGGGGTGGGGCATCCGGGGGCGGCACCTGCAGATCGGCCAGGCTGGGCAAGGGCGGCACCGGCAGGTCAAGATCGATCGCGCCGCTGGCCTGGCGGATCTGCCGCACCAAGGTGGTGAGACTCACCAGCTGATCCACCAGGGGCAGATGGTCCTTCAGGGGCTTGAGGGCTGCGGGAACGGTCCGGGCCTTGGGTTTGCGCTCCGCCAGGGCGGCCATGACCTCCACCGTGAGCGCCGCATCGGGCTTGATCTGGCTGAGGCAGAAGCGGTAGTGCTCCAGGGCGCCGTTGGCATCGAGGTCGAGGGCCACCGAAACCGCCGCCTGGGCGATGCCCACATCAAAAGCGGCGGCTTTGGCAAGAGCTGGGCTGAGCAGGGGAAGCCAATGGGATCCCGCCGAGAGGGTTTCGGCCTGCTGACGCAACCAGCAATCCAGGGGACCGCCGATAGGGAAACGCTCAGCCACGGCTGGCGCATGCAGCCACAGCCGCCAGCCACCCTCCCGCTCCTCAAGGGAAAGGGCCGGCAGAATCGGTGCATTCGCCCCGGACCAGCCCCGGGGCAGCAGGGTCGGCAGCCCCGTCAGATCCTCACGGCCCTTCTCCACCGGGGTGCGCAGGGTGGCGCGGGGGGGCGCAGGCAGCGACTGGAGATGGTGGCGGACCAATAGCAGGTCCTTGTCGGCAGCCTCGCCGCCCCGCACCGGCAAGCTGCGGGCCACATGCCCCTGGGGCGCGAACTGACCGACCGGAAAGCGGTCGATCTGGACCTCGACCAGCTGCTCCTGGCGATGGGCCAGGTGCTGAGCATCTGCGGGGGTGAGTTCGACGGTGGTTAGCAGGCGGTCGTCGAGGGGAACCGCCAACAAGCGGCCGTCCTGTTCTTCAACTTGGGCCAGCAGGCTGGTGGCATGCCGTTCAAGGATGCAGACGACACCGCCTTCGGGGGAGCGGCGGCGGGCGCCTTCCCGGGTGATGCGCACCAAGACGCGATCGCCATTCCAGGCGTGGTTGAGTTGGTGATCACGGATATAAATGTCTTCCTCGCCGTCTTCGCGCAGGGCAAAGCAGAAGCCCTTGGTGGAACAGCGCAAGCGGGCCGCGACCAGATCGGGGGTCTCCAGGCGACGCCAGCCATC
>JBILDB010000215.1:0-4526 GCA_044352805.1 Cyanobium sp. | reverse complement strand
GCAGTTGAAAGGGCTCCAGAAAGACAGGCCGGTCGTAGCGGTAGTCGAGGTGGTGCTCGATGTGGAAATACATGGCGGCCGGCTGGGGCGATCAAGGCAGAGCCTGGCGTACGTCGTCGCTGAATCCCGGTTCGATCAAGTACGTCTGTAGAACCTCAGACCCCAGGTCTTCGACCAAGGGGAACAGGTTGATCTGGAACCAGTGCCTGAACATGGCGAAATCGCGGGGGCTTGGCCAGAGGGCCCGATCCAGGCACCAAAGTTCGAGCTCGGCCTCAAAGATGGCGCCATGGTGCTGCTCAAGCAGGGTCATGGCACTGGCCTCATCGTCATAGGTGGGCACCAGATAAAGGCTTTTCTCGTCGCCCAGGCTTTCCATATCCTCCCGGGTCCAAAACGGCCGGCTCCAGTCGACCATGGGAGGTTGCGGCGAAACGGCCACCGCGCAGCGATTGACTACGGCCATTAGAACCCGAAAAAAATCATGGCGAAAACATAGGGTGCCCAAGGTCTGTCACCGGCCTGCCCCAGCCTGTTTCCACCCCTTTTTGAGCGGGGAACTACGCCGGCCTAAATGTAGTGCTGGGGTCGGCCTCAGGATTCGAGTCGGGGGTCGGCTTCCCGGGAGAGCAACCGGTTCAAATTGACGCCGGCCTCGTAGGCGGCGGCATGGAGATGGAGGCGTTGTTCGGGGCTGAGGCCATCCCAGAAGGCATGGAAAAGGTCAAGGGAGGCCTTGCCCAAGCCCACCACCCCCAAGACCGCCATCGGCATGGCCAGCCATGGGCATACCAGCAGCACCAGGCTCAGCACCAGGCTGACGGCTGTTCCCTCTTTCATCGAGGCCCAGACCGATCGACCGATTAGGGCCACCTGGCCAGCCCGGCCCAGTTCGCCGCGCCGCACCATCGCCTCGGTGCGCAGGCCGCTGAGCAGGGTCTGATAGGCCGCATACACCAAAACCCCCGCCAGGGTGGCTTCGCTGATCAGCTGGCGGGGGCCCAGGTTGGCCTGGCCGCCCAACAAAGGCAGGGTCGCCAGTCCCGCCAGGGGAATGGTTTCAAGGCCCGCCCGGGGAATGCGAAAGGGGTCCAGTTCACGCGCCATGGTGACGGTGTCGGCACAGAAAGCAATATTCATATTGGCGCGGCAGGAGCGGGCTGACCAGCGGTGGGACCGCCATGGCTGGCCCCCGGCGGTGGGGGGATCTCCGCCTGATGGCACCTGCTTCTGATCGCACCGGCTTCAGCGCACGACCAGCACCGGCACCGTCGCCCGCAGCAGCACCCTCTGGGTTTCGCTGCCCAGCAGCAGCCCCTCCATGCCACGGCGGCCATGGGAGGCCATCACGATCAGGTCGCAGCCCAGCCGTCCCACCGCCGCCAGGATGGCCCGGTGGGGGATGTCGTCTTTAACCCGTTCGCCAGCCACCGGAATCCCTGCCTCAACGGCCAAGGCGCAGGCCGCCGCCAGTGCCGCTTCGCTCTCCTGGTGGCGAGCGGCCACCAGGCTGTCCAGCAGGGCTGGGTCCAGCCCCTGGCCGATGCCAGTCAGGGGCATCGGCACCGCCGCTTCGGCGGTCAGCACGGTGATGCGGGCTGCCAGGGGCTTGGCCAAGGCCACCGCCGCGGCCATGGCCTTGAGGGCAAGGGCCGATCCATCGGTGGGAACCAGCAGGTGCTTGGGGGTCATCGGGGTAAGAAGGCTTTATTCCTGTCTAGTCAGCTGCGGCCGCGCCAGCCGGCCAGCTGGGCCGCCGCCTGGGAGCGCACCAAGGCCCGCGCCGCTGGCAGGGCTGGATCGAGCCGCTCCGAGCTGAAGGGCGGCAGCGCCCGCCGCCGCAGCCAGGCACCCCAGCGGAATTCATGGAAGGGAATCAGGGGTGCCGGGGCGATGTGGTCCTCTTTTTTGAGTTTCCAGACCAGGCTGCGGTAGGGGTCGTCCTGCAGTTGGTGGAGGCTGGCGGGCAGGGCCGTGGTCGCCAGGGGGCCCTGGCCGCGGCCATCGAAGAGGTAAAGCCAACCGCGGCGCTCCAGTTCTGCCAGCACCAGCAGGGGGTCTGGGCTGGGGGCCTCCAGCACGATGTAGCCATAGGCCAGGGCTTGGGGATCCAGTTCGATCAGGCCCCGCAGGCGGTGGTGGCGGTCCACCATCCATAACTGGCCGTTGCCGCCGCGCACCAGGGGAACGGGTTTGCGGCGCAGATAGTCGAGTCTCTGGGCGGCGGTCTCCTGGACGAAATCCTGTTGCCGCGACCTCACCTCCGCCAGGCCGACGCAGAGCTGGGTGGGCCGCAGGGCGGCGATCGGCACGGTGATCAGCGGCTGCTTCGGATCCGGTGCTGGCAGCGGTTGATAATCAGGGAGGTGCAGAACCATCGATCTCGGAGATCGGACCATCCTTGCGCCCCCAACGGGCTGCCAACGGGCACCAACGGCACCCCAATAGGTCAAAGTGCCGGAATAGGGTCAGCTCAGGTGCCCCCTGTCATGACTTTCGTCGCCAGCGACGCCCCGCTCAGCCAGGTCCTGCCCAGGCAGGGCCCCCATGGTTCCCTTGGGGTTTTGATCTGTGGCCATGGCAGCCGCAACCGCCTGGCGGTGGCCGAATTTGCCGCCCTGGCTGATCAATTGCGGCAACGGCTGAATCCGGTGCCCCTGGAGTATGGCTATCTGGAATTCGCGCGGCCGATCCTGCGGGAGGGCCTCGATGCCCTGCGGCAGCGTGGTGTCGAGCATGTGCTGGCGGTACCCGCCATGCTGTTCGCCGCCGGCCACGCCAAGAACGACATCCCCAGCGTTCTCAATACCTACGCTGCCGAGACAGGATTGCGTATTGATTACGGCCGCGAACTGGGTGTCGATCTGGCCATGATTCGCGCCGCTGGCGCCCGCATCCAGGCGGCGCTTGATGCCACCGCCGCGCCCGTAGCTCTGCACGACACCCTGCTGGTGGTGGTTGGGCGGGGCTCCTCCGATCCGGATGCCAACTCCAATGTGGCCAAGGTGACCCGCCTGTTGGTGGAGGGTCTGGGTTTTGGCTGGGGCGAAACGTTGTATTCAGGGGTGACTTTTCCCCTGGTTGAACCGGGCTTGCGCCATCTGGTGCGCCTGGGCTTTCGCCGCATCGTGGTCTTCCCCTATTTCCTGTTCTCCGGGGTGTTGGTCAGTCGCATCGTCCAGCACAGCCAACTGGTGGCGGCGGACCATCCCGAGGTGGAATTTGTGCAGGCCAGCTACCTGGGCGACCATCCCCAGGTGCTGCAAACCTTCGTCCAGAGGGTCGAAGAGGTGCTGTTGGGTGAGACGGCGATGAATTGCGGCCTTTGCAAGTACCGCGACCAGGTGCTGGGCTTTGAGCAGGAGGTGGGTCGGGCCCAGCACAGCCATCACCACCATGTCGAGGGCTTGGTGGAGAGTTGCACCCTCTGTGAGCGCGAATGCACCGGGGCCTGCCAAAGCGATGGCGTGCCGCTAACGCTCGTCGGTGACGGGCAACACAGCCACGAGCATCACGAGCACCAAGCCCACCATCACCCCCCCTATCCCCACGCCAACCACCCCCTGGGTCCCCTCAGCCTCAAGCGAGCGGAGCCAGGCTGAGAGGCCTGGGAAGCAGCCTTGCCGCAGACCTAATCAGGCCCCAGCGGAGGTCTTGAACAGGGATCACCATGTCTCGCTTCGGCTCCATTTCGGCCAAGGCGACCAGCATTAGTTTTGCTAATCCATCAGCGATTTCCCCAGAAGGGGGTGTTTTTCCCCCGTTTTCAAGGGGATTTTCCACAGAAAGAGGCTTATTGGGCTTGTGGCTGCGTTGTGTTGGGGAAAGCTGCGGATTGCTCATTTGCCTCTTGACAGTCCCCGGTCGCCCCTCTTCTTAACCACCGGCCAGCGGCCGTACAACCGCTGCGAACCAGCTGGAGACGCCAGTCTCAAACCGTTTCGGGCCAGCAGCGGCGTTAAGGTCCTCCCCTTTGACGACCCTGACGAACCTGTGGCGTACTTGGGTGTCATACGGAGATACCGGAGGTGCTGTTTGAAGGCATCTGCCCAGGTTCTTGAAGCGCTGCGAGCGGCCCCTGCAGACCGTGTTCGTATCTCGTGGCCGTTGCGATTAAAAATGGTGATGGAAAAAGACAATAAAAAGCGGGGGAATTCCCCCGCTTACATTCTCCCTTGCCCGACCCTTTTAGGTCGCTTTTTAAGTATGAACTGCAACGCCAGGGCAATCTGTGTTGATTGACACCACTTGGCAAACCAGTCCTCAGGCCAGTCCCTGGTCCCCCTGCCGCAGGCGCCGGGCCGCCGCCTCACAGGCCCGCCAGGTGAGGGCCATGGTCGTGAGGGTGGGACTTTGCCAACCGGAGCTGGGCCAGCAGGCCCCATCGGTCACCAGCACGTTGCTGGCCCGCCAGCACTGGTTCCAGGGGTTGAGAACCCCACCTGCCTCCGTGGTGGCCATGGGGGCGCCGCCCATTTCGTGGATGTAATAGCCCGCCGGGGCGGCCGCCGCGGCCGTGGCGACGG
>JBILDB010000214.1:0-4536 GCA_044352805.1 Cyanobium sp. | reverse complement strand
GGCCGCAAGACTGGCAGCGGGATGGGCAAGCAGCAAGGTGGTCACCAGCATTGGCACCACCATCAGGCCGGCAAGGCGCCGCAGCAATCGGGGACCCATAGGAGTTGTAGAGGTTGAACCGAAATCTAGATACCACCCCCCACGATGGTGACCACCTCCAGCACATCGGATTCCACAACCTCTTGCCCAGGCCAGTGGCCCCGCGCCAGGATCGCGCCATTGAATTCGACGACCACCAGCTCGGGCCGGTAGCCGAGGCTTGTGAGCAGGCCGTGCAGGGACTGGCCTGAGGCACATCGGCGCTGCTCACCGTTCACCTGCACGGTAATGGCCGTTCTATCCAGCTCTGGGCGCAAAGGCTCTGGGGGGTCAGGGGGGCTCAAAGCTGGTTCGCGAGTTGGTTAAGCAACGTTTTGGTGATCAAAGCGGGACTGGAGGCCTCGGTGAGAGCCCTGACGACAGCGACCCGGGTGGCACCGGCCGCCTGGACCTCGGCCAGGTTGTTGGTGTCGATGCCACCGATGGCGAAGAAGGGGACCGGACATTCCTGGGCCGCTGCGGCCACGTAGGCCAGGCCCACCGGCTCCCGTCCCGGTTTTGTGGGGGTGGCCTGCACCGGGCCGACGCCTACGTAGTCACAGCCATCAGCAACGGCCTGGCGCAGTTCGGCGATGGCGTGGGTGCTGCAGCCGATCAGTCGTTCGGGGCCCAGCAATCGCCTGGCTATCGCCACCGGCAGATCCCCCTGGCCGAGATGGACCCCATCGGCATCGACGGCCAGGGCGAGGTCGATGCGATCGTTGATCAAGAAAAGGGCGCCGTATTCCAGGCAGAGGCGGCGCAGTTCAAGGGCTTGTTCCAGGCGCTGTCGGTCGTCGAGCTCGACCCCGTCCACAGTGGCCCCAGGCTTGGCTCGGTACTGCACCAGCCGGAGACCGGCCTGCAGGCATTGCTCCACGATTGGGGCCAGCTGGGGCACCGGCGAAGTCACCAGATAGAGCCGACAGTGGGCCAGTCGGGCGCGGCGATTGTCCTGGTTCTTGGTGGCTCTCAGCAGGGCGACTTCGAGGTCGTAGAGGCTGTACCGGCTGGCGGCGGCGGCGACGGCCAGGTCGGCATCGACCAGTCGCCCGAATTCCTCGAGCACCCGCAGGGCTTCCTGGACTCGGGCGGCGTTGGCGGCGACGATCGCAGGGCCATCGCGGCGGCCGACCTGGGCTGGGTGCGCCAGACCCGTGGCCGGGTCACCCGCTGCATCTCGGGCGAATTTGTAGCGTTCATCATGGAGTTGGCCTAGGTGCTGGCGCAGGTCCTTGCAGCGCCAGACAAGATCGGGTCGTTCCAGGGCAAAGCGGGCCCATTCCTCCATGACCCGCAACCCCTCTCGAGCGCGATCCAGGTTGGCGTCGATCAGGCGCTCAATCGGGGCCTGGCCTGCAGGGGGATGGGACATGGGCTGGCGAGGGGCGCAAAAAAGAGGGCTCCGGTCCCAAGCGGCGCAACTGGCTAGTCTGGCCACGTAGCGCTGAACCAGGATGGCCGTCGAGCCAGGACCACCCAACATTCCATCCGTGGCCAGTGTCAGAGGACCTGGGGCTACTAGCACCTCGGTGACCCGATCCTATGGGTTGGCCCCCGCTCCTGCTCCCCTTGATGCCACGGGGGGGGACAACCCCATGGGGGTTTTGATTTCAGGCATCCTGTTGCTCGGAGCCATCGCCTTGTTCATCGGTTGGGGACTCACCCACGCCTATTCGACCAGCTGATGCCGCGGCGAAGATCTGGCGAGCCTGCTGGGCGTCCCTGGCAATCTGGCTGGTCAGGGCAGCCAGATCGGCAAATCGTTCTTGGCGGCGCAGCAGGCTGATTGGTTCGACCACCAGGCTGGCCTCCAGCAGATCCAGCTGACGGTCGAGCAAGTGCACCTCCACGGCCGACGGGGCCGTGGGGTCGACGGTCGGTTGGGGGCCCAGGTTCATTACGGCGGCCATGGGGCCCTCCGCAACTCCCACCCTCCAGGCCAAAGCGGCGTAAACTCCCTCTAAGGGTAAGAATTTGCGGCCATCCACCTGCAGATTGGCGGTGGGCCAGCCCAGTTGGCGTCCCAGACCCCGCCCCATCACAACCCGGCCCCGAAAGCGGTAGGGGCGATTGAGCAGTCGCCGGGCCTCGCTCAAATCCGCCATCGAGAGGGCTTGGCGGATGCGGCTACTGCTGATTCGTTTGGATTGGTCCCACAGCATGGGAACCACCTCCACGGCAATGCCGTGGCGTTCTCCCAGGCGTACAAGGTCGTGGCAATCGCCGCTGCGTTTGGTCCCAAATCGGAAGTTCTCACCAACTGCGACCCGTCGTGCATCGAGTTGCCGTCCCAACACCTCTTGCACAAAGGCTTCCGGGCTGAGGCTGGCCAGATCCAAGGTGAAGGGCACTAGGACCAGTTGGCGAATGCCTAGGGGTTCGAGCAGTTCGAGTTTTTCTTCTGGCAGGTCCAGCCGCAGCCGGGTCTCCCCATGGAGGACCTCGCGGGGGTGGGGCCAGAAACTCACCACCGTCGGCACCAGAGGTGCGGGACTGGGGCTGACGGCCGCGATTACCCGTCGGTGGCCGGCATGGAGGCCATCAAAGCTGCCCAGCGCAATCGCGGTGGGCCTTAGGGCCCCGGAGGGCGTGTGGAGGGGGATCACCACCGTTGCATCGGGATGGTGGAGCCTCGCTCTCGCCCCCATGATCTTCCCATGGCAAGTTTAGGAGACTGCCCTGGGGCTTTCATGGCCGATTCGGTTGAGTTGCAAACGATTTCCTTCGCCCTGCGCCGGGCCGGCTGGGTTCGCTTCTGGACCCAGCTGGTACTTGGTGTGGTGGTGATAGGCGTGCTGACGTTCAACAGCATCGGCAGCCGGGTAGTCGCCAATGCTGATCGGGCCTTGGGCCTGGGTCCGGGACTCTCGTTATCCACCCTGTCGTTTGTCGTACTGCTTTGGAGTCTCTGGCAGGGCTGGTTGGTGGTCCGCTGCGGGCGGGCCTTGGCCAGTCCGGTGAAGCCCAGCAAGGGGGAGACCAGGCGGTTGATCAAACGGGGTTTGATCGCAGACCTGATCGGCCTCACCCTGGCGGCGGTTGGGTACCAGGCCTTGGCCGGCAGCCTGTTCCTGCAAGCCTCTCTCCAGGCTCCGGGGCTGTTCGGACCCATGATGAACCCGGGGATGGGCCGGGGGGCAATCAGTACTTTCCCGATCACTTCGATCGAGATGCTCTCGGTGTTGAGCAACACCCAGGTGTTGTTCGCCCATCTGATTGGCCTGGGCTTCAGCCTCTGGATGTTGCAGAGGATCCACCGTCGGGATTGAGCGCTCCTAAAACGCTGGTAGGGGGCAGGGAGCTGGCTTCCCCCCGCCAGAACAGCTCCGGTTGCAAAGGTGTCAGGGAGGCGCCGCCTGCGGCGATCCATGAGACGTCCGTGGGCCATTCGGCTGGGGCAGTTAGGCCTGCTTCGCTGTCATCGACCACCTCACCGGCAAGCCAGTAATAGGTGCGACCCCGGGGATCCTGGCGCCTGTCAAATTGATCCACATAGCGCCGAACCGCAGTCCGGCACCAGCGCAGCGGACCGATTTCGGCGGCAGGCCGGGCAGGCACGTTGAGATTGAGCAGCAGGCCCGGCTGCCATGGGTGGTCCAGCATCGCTTCGGCCACATTGAGGGCAATCACAGCGGCGGCCTCGAAGTGGCGCCATTGGAAGTCCGCGCTGCTGACGGCCAGGGCACGGAAGCCTTCGATGGCCCCTTCCATGGCCGCCGAGACGGTGCCGGAATAGAGGACGTCGGTACCGAGGTTGGGGCCGTGGTTGATGCCAGAAAGCACTAGATCTGGGGGCTGGTCCATCAGGCTGAACAGGGCCAGCTTGACGCAGTCGGAGGGGGTACCGCTGCAGGCCCAGGCGGTGACACCCTCAGCAAACAGCTCGTCGGCCCGCTCCGCACGGATGGGGGTCTGCAAGGTGAGGCCATGGCCCGTGGCGGACCGCTCCTGGTCTGGGCAGACCACGGTGACCCGGTGGCCACGGCCCACGGCTTCGGCCGCCAGGGCCTGGATTCCCTTAGCGAAAACCCCGTCGTCATTGCTGATCAGGATGCTTAAACCAGCCATGGTCGGGCCCGGAACCACCGCACCGTAGGTGGACCCGGCGGCTTCCTAAAGTCATTTCCTCTCTGTTTTTAGCCGTGAGCGCCACCGTCAGCCTGCAGCAGCTCACCGACCAGTTGGCGGATCTGGAATCGGAATCAGTGCAGACGATCGATGCTGCCGCCACTGAGGCAGATCTTGAGGCACTACGTATCAGCCTGCTGGGCAAGAAGGGTCGCCTTTCGGCCGTTTTGGGCAGCATGGGACGGCTTGGGCCGCAAGAGCGTCCCCTGGTGGGACAGCGGGCCAATGACCTCAAGGAACGGGTTCAGGCCCAACTGGCGGTCCGCATGGACTGGCTCAAGTCGTCCGCCATGGCGGAGCGGCTGGAACGGGAAAGGCTGGATGTCA
>JBILDB010000213.1:0-4543 GCA_044352805.1 Cyanobium sp. | reverse complement strand
CGCCGGAAACACCATCTTTTTTGAGGAGGCTGGCGCTGATGTTCAAGAAGGTGACTCGTAGCAGGCCCGATTTCCTCCATAGACGACCACCGCCCCGGTGGCAGCTACAAAGCGCTCGGCGCTCTCCAGCCGAACCGCCAGGGCCGGCAGATCTGGCCGCTCGGGGGGCGTGTCGCCCTCCACCTGCGCCGCATTGAAGACAGTGCTGGTGTCAGGGCCCCTGCCCGTCCATTTGGAAACTGCCTCGTTGATAGCCGTTGCGCTCGATG
This sequence comes from Cyanobium sp., assembly GCA_044352805.1. Classification (GTDB taxonomy): domain Bacteria; phylum Cyanobacteriota; class Cyanobacteriia; order PCC-6307; family Cyanobiaceae; genus Cyanobium. The sequence goes on along the minus strand of JBILDB010000213.1, from coordinate 4,274 downwards.
ATGGCGCTGATGGTCTCCCAGCTGTTTGCGTCCAGGGTCTTGCTGCGGGCCAGGATCCAGCCGTATTTGCGGTTCGGTGCGCCAACCACGGCCCAGCGGTAGTTCGGATCCAAGCCAACAATCCAGTAATCGCCCCAGAACGGCCGCCAGCCCAGCAAACTCACCAGGCTGACCTTGAGCTTGGCGCCCGTTTCGGCGTCGACAACCTTGGCGATGCCCCTGGCCTGATCCACACTGCCGTTGCGCTTGATGCACTGATTGACCACATCAATGCGGCCATCAGGGCGCAGGGTGTATTGGGCAAGGGTGTCGCGGGCACATTGTTTCTGAAACCGGTTGGGAATCTTGGCGATTTCGTACCAGATACCGGCATAGCGGGCGAGATCAACCCTGCTCACCGGCGCAACAACTCCACCGCCGCTCGGGGTATCAGCCTGGGGAGCGGCATGCACCCCAGGCAGCGGCAACGTCACCGCCACCAGCAGAGGCATAACAAGTAAGCCGAGGCGCTGGTTCATGCCGGTGAGGGAAGAGCCGACGGCGCCGCCCCTGGCACCACCCCCTCGGCCGCCAGGTATGCCAACACCTGGGCCACCGAATCCTCCAGGCTTTGGCGACCCGTATCGATGCGCAGCTCGGGGTGTTCTGGTTCTTCGTAGGGGCTGGAGATGCCGGTGAATTCTTTGATTTCACCGGCGCGGGCCTTGGCGTAGAGCCCCTTGGTGTCGCGCCCTTCACAGACGGCCAGGTCGGCGGCGCAGTGGATCTCGATGAAATCGCTGGCCTCGACCAGGGCCCGGGCGCGGCGGCGGTCGTCGCGGAAGGGGGACACAAAGGCCGTCAGCACCACCACGCCGGCATCGAGAAACAACTTGGCAACTTCGCCGATGCGGCGGATGTTCTCCTCCCGATCGGCATCGGAGAAACCCAGGTCGGCACAGAGGCCATGGCGCACATTGTCGCCATCGAGCACATAACAGGCCAGCCCCTGCTCAAACAGGGCCGAATTGACGGCATTGGCCAGGGTGCTCTTGCCGGCGCCGCTCAGCCCCGTGAACCAGAGGATGGCGCTGCGGTGGCCGCGCTGGTGCGCCCGGGCCGCCCGGGTCACGGTGGAGTGGTGCCAGACGATGTTGGTGGCCTTGGCGGCCGGACCTTCGGGGGCTTGGGAGCTGGTCATCGGCGGCCGCGGCAACGGGAGGGACTGGGGGCCATTGTCCCTGGTGGCGGCAACCGGGTTGAGCCTCAGGCCGCCTCCGCCTCCTCCACGCTCACGGTCGAGGGGGTGGGCACGATCCTCTGCAGGCTCAGCCCCGCTTTGGCGAGCAGGCTGGCGTACTGCGAGGGGCGCCATCGGGGTGGGAGGGAGCTGTCTTTACTCCGATGACGGACAAGGGTGTTGCCAGGGCATTAAGACAAGCCGAGCCAACACCATTACTGAGAAACTATGAAAAACATCAAAGTTTCTGTGGATGAGATGGCGCATTGCTGTGCCCAGGTGAAGGGGGGGCAAAGCCCATGCCCGACTAAGTGGCGACGGATCAGTGGCATTCTGGAAATCAGAACGTACGGCCGTACACCTCTCGCCTAGGGGCACGGTTCAGCCGGGACTGGATAGAGTCATGTTGATCAGCGCGGATCCAGATTCTGTTGGCGGAGAGGTGCTGGTGCGGTTGGATCCGGCGCTCTAGGGCGTCGTACTGGATGTCTACAAAGCCTAGCTCTTGGAACTGGCGGTTTACGGCCTGGGTCTGCCCTTCAATGATCACAGCGAGGACGGAGGGTTGACTCAGTGTCTGTCGGGCTCCCTGCAGCAGATCGTTTTCGAAGCCCTCCACATCGATCTTGAGCAGGGTTGGTTCCAAGCCCTCGCATTGGAGGTCTAGAGTGGACACCAACGTAGTTGTAGTGGAGCCCGTATAGGTAGAATCTACGAAGGCATTCATGCAGCCCCGGTCGGTGGAGAACAGCAGGGGTTTGTCGGCGTTGGCTGGAGAGCTGATCGCGAGCTGTCGGGTGTCGACGAGGTGGTCCAGTTTATTGATGGCGATAATCTCCTCAAGACGCTTGGCGGTTGTAGGTACCGGTTCAAAGGCGATGCTCCTGGCTCCACAAACCCCGGAGGCAAGGAGGGAGTAGGAGCCAAGGTTGGCGCCGATATCCAAAAATAGATCTCCTGCGTTGAGCAGGTGAATGGTAAAGGCCATCGTGTCAAATTCATGCAGTCCGAGATAAAAATTGCCTGTCAAGCCGGTGTCGCCTTTGCGCAGGGGAAGTGCGAGCCCGTTGATCCAACGCTGTTGCGTTGTATCTCGTCCCAATGCATATTTGAACTGGAGCTGGGCAAAACGCAGGAAAGGAGAGAATCGCTTCCCTTCCCAGAGCGGATGACCCAAGAAAGTAGGAACAGTCGTCTTGACAAAATAGCGAAATTTTGTAATCATTAGCATTCTCTGAGTTGGTTCTAGTATGATGGATTAGGTTTACGTTGCGCTTCAAGGCTTTGATGATGTTGCTCGGTGATGCGGAGGGTCGCTAGATGCAATGGCCTGGCTACCCTATCCCCAGAGGGTGGAATGGCGGCTCACATCAAAACTCCCCAGGTTGTTGCGTTAATCTGCCAGCTGAGCCAGATCACTGGCCCGGGTGGCACCGAGATTGCGCGTGAGTCCCAGGAGCGTGAGCTGAAGCGGCAGCGCCTATTCCGCCGCAGCGCGAGCCTGGTTGGCAGCAGATTTGCAGCCTGCTGGAACAGGCAACCCTGCAGCGGATCTCCGCCGAGACCCTGCAGGAGTTGCTGGTGGTGGTCCACTGCCGCAGGGTACGGTCCGCCGTCGAGAAGCTGTTGTTTTTACTCGATGCCGATGTGGTGCCCGTGGATGCAGATCTTGCCCGCCGCGCTGTCGGAATGGGAGCAGTGTCCGTTTACTTGCGTCGGCTAAGACTTCCGCGCCGCCGGATTTATAGAGTTTTTTGTAAAGACTTGCTCGCGTTAATATTGTCTTTGACCTGAAAGAACCTGCCATTAAACAAAGAAACTCCAGTGGCTTTTATCTGATTTTTTCTGCCACAGTTGGACTGCTGCCCCATTGCCTTGGTCTAGGGGATAGCTAAGCCGGGCGATGGAGGCATCCAAATCTGATACACGGCACCGGCCCCTAAGCAGATCAACCAGCTCCTCAGCCACCACAGCCGCCCCCGCAGCCGCCGCCGCAGCCACCACCACCACAGCCGCCGCTGCTGGCACCGCTGTCGCCATTGGTTTGGTCGCCGCGAATATCCGGCCGGTCCTTCGGGTCGAGCCACACTGAGGTGAACATGGTGGCGATCAGGATCAGGGTCATGAATGTCAAAGCAATGATCAAAAACCCCACCGGCCGGCCGAGGCTTAGCCCATGGAGAAGGCGAGCAACGCCCAACAGCCACATGCCGCCTATCACCACCACCCCCCAGGGCCGGGCCTTCAAGCCCCAGCGCATGTGCTGCCTCTTCACCTCCAGGCAGCCCACCACCGTCACCACGCCGTAAAACAGCAGAAAGGCAGGCCCGTTGAGGCTGAAGGGAAAGAACTGATAGCCCGCCTTGCAGCCGCCTAGCACCAGGGCGATCACTAGCGACGCCAGCAGCATCCCCCACCGATGCGCCTTGCGTCGTTGGAGCCGGGGCGCGGCCGCCTGCGGCATAGCAGCAGGCGGCACAGCCGCAGGCGCCTCAGTTGCAGGTCCCTCAGCCGCAGGCCAGAGGTCTGCAGGCGGAGCCTCGCCGAAGAAGGCCCGGTAGCTTGCCAGCGTGCGGCGGTAGCACTCCCCCAGCCGCTGCCGCTCCTCCTCGCCCCCCCGCGATGGGGTGTGGTGCACCGGCTGCCCCAGCACCCGGGGGCAGAACTCTTGCCAGTAGCTGCGGGTGTCGAGCAGATGCTGATGCCAGGCCTGGTCCACCGCCCTGGACGGGGAGACTGGGTGGCCAGCCTCCAGGGCGAGAAAGAGAAAACGGCGGTATTCGCTAAGCACCCGCTCGCTCTTCGCCACTGACCAACCCTGCTCGCAGGCCAGCTTGGCTGCAAACGGTATCGAGCTCCCCGGTGCATCGAAGCAGTGATTCTGCAGACGCAAGTAGAGCTCCTGCTGGTGATCAGTGAGCACTTCGCTGCTTGTGATGTCACCCATGGGATGGGGATGCGATTGTTTCATCCACCTTCGATGGGCACCACCAGCAAGTCAATAATGGGCCGATGGAGGTAACTGTAAGTAGATGGAAGCAGAACCTATCGCTCT
>JBILDB010000021.1:0-14742 GCA_044352805.1 Cyanobium sp. | reverse complement strand
CAGTGCTCTCTCTGTTGATTTTTGCTGTAACAGCCCTAAGTTTGGCACTTGCATTTAGTTTGCCAGGCCACATCGAACTTATCGCAGTTATTTTTATCAGTAATTTACCACTTCTTTTCGCCAGTACAGCTTTGGCGCCCTTGAGTTTCATGCCAAATTGGCTATCTTGGCTTGCATCGATTAATCCATTGACTTTTGCCATTGAACCTATAAGAGCTAGCTATTCAAACAATTTTGAACTTACAGATATTGTTCTCAATGCACCTTATGGTTCCCTAAATTCCCTGACATGTATTGCTGTTCTTGCTTCTTTGGCCTTGTTTTTGTTCATAGCTATCCGGCCCTTGCTTGATCGAAGGCTAAATTAAATTATGACTTTAGCTGCTGCTGCTAATCTCCGACAGCTTGCCAGTAAGGTACGTGGAGGTTTAATTGTTTCAGTCCAGGCACCATTAGGCTCTCCACTTCGGGATTCTCACGTAATTGCTGCTATGGCCGAAGCTTGCTTAGCCAATGGTGCCGTAGGGGTTCGTTTAGAAAGTCCTGAGCACATTTCTGCCGTTCGTCAACGATGTCCTGCGGCACTGATTGTAGGATTATGGAAGCAAACTTTTGATCATAGCGATGTATATATAACACCAGGTTGGCATGAGGTTCAATCCGTATGGGCAGCTGGTGCTGACATTGTGGCTTTAGATGCTACTGATCGCAGCCGTCCTGATGGGGATTCACTTGAAATCCTCATGCGGCGAATTCAGCAAGAACTTTCCATACCTGTCATGGCAGATGTTGATTCCTTGAACTCAGGTCTCAAGGCCGCAGAATTGGGATGTACATGGGTTGGTACAACTCTCTACGGTTATACAAAACTCACTAATGCGTTTCATCCTCCTGCCTGGGAACTATTGCCTCAGTTGCGTGCAGAACTACCTGTCGATGTGTTGCTGATCTGCGAAGGTGGCATCAGCAGCAGCACTGATGCCGCAAAAGCTCTGTGTGAAGGGGCCGATGCTGTGGTTGTCGGTACAGCAATTACTGGAATTGATCTTCAAGTTTCTAATTATTGTAAGGTAATTCAGGAAGAGTCCTCAAGAAATCATAATTAACGTCGTTGTCTACAATAACTACTTGAAGATTTTTTAGCTTATTTTCGTTCAACTTATGCAGAAAAACTATTAAAAACGAAAGATTTTTCAATCTTGAGCCCGAACTGTTCATTTTACTCTAAGATGACTCTATGGATAAATTTTTGACACTTTTGAACTCAGATGTGAAGGTTAGTGAGCTATTGCTCTCTTCCGATGGCTCTGAAAGAATTTTTGATCATGTTTCAGGCGGAGACGGATGGGCTTTTTTGCTGATTTCTGGTTTTGGTTTAGCCATGGCATTGGTTTATATTCCGATTCGGTTATTTTTGACAATTACAGCTAGGAGTCGCCGACTAAAATTACTGCAACGTATTAGAAAGTTGCGAGAAGTTATCGCTGAGCCAATCAATAAAAATACTTGATTTTATTCGCCTCATTCTTGCAGGGTAGTTAAGGTTAGTGAGTTAGTGAGTCGGTTAGTTGGTTGGCTGATAAATTAATTAATTGAATAAAATTCTGACTAATTAAAACTATCAATACTGCGTACGAGTGACTGTGGTTTGCCACTCATTGCTAGATAAATACGTCCAATATACTCACCTAAAGCTCCAAGTAATAAGCATTGTATGCCACCAAAAAATAGGATTGAGGAGATTATGGAAGTCCAGCCAGGTATTTGATTCTTATCAAAAATATTCAGGAATAGTGTATAGACTAGACCTGATGCTCCGATTAAAGCAGTAAAAATTCCAATCAATATTGCAATTCGCAAGGGCATCAAAGAAAAACCCGTTAAAATAACTAACCATAGCCTTATTAAGCGACGTATATTATAATTGCTTTCGCCAATAAACCTTTCATCGTGATGGACGTCTATGCTTGATATGGAAGTTGTAAGCTGGGAAAGAATGCCATCAATATAGACATACGGACCTTTGTAATGGGCAATACTTTTCGCCATAAGAAAACTGACACAGCGAAAGCTGGAGAGATAATCAGTGCCATTAATGTCAATAAGAAACTTAGCGGTTAGATTAGCAAACAAGCTTCCCGTGTTACGCCATATAGAATGTTTCTTGGTTCTATAGTTTCCATAGACAACATCGAAACTATTTTCTCGTGCATATTGCAACATTCGTAATGCTTCTTCTGGGGGATTTTGAAGATCGTCATCTAGATTCAAGATGTAATCGCCACTGGCATATCTATATCCAGTTAAAACGGCGTTATGCTCTCCATAATTTCGTGTATGGCGAACAAGAATAGCGTTTATAGGTGAATTTTGTAACAAAGTTTTAATATTATTGAATGTACCGTCAGGACTTCCGTCATCTACAAATACCACATTCCATAGTTCAGATGTAGATAAATTTTCTAGACGTTTGAGCAGATAAGGTATACTAGATTCACTCTTATAGAGAGGAATTACAATGGTGAAATCGTACTCTTTCTTAATCATAATAAATTTCCATTCCAAGGGAAAGCATTAGCAGGTAAAAACATGTATAAGAGCATAATCAATAAATGATATTTTTGATAAATTCACATATTTTTCGAATATCTTTTGATTTTAAGTATGGGTTGAGGGGTAGTGTCAAAATTTGTTCGACAATTGTTTCTGTATTTGGTAGTGAATGATAGCTAGGGTAGTTATTGACTATATATTGATGTTTGTGGCATGGTAAAGCGTAATGTAAGCTAAGAGGGATCTCGGCTTGCTTAGAAGTTTCCAAAAGTTTATTTCTTAGATTTGGCTGCAATTGAATTACATAGAGATGGTAGCTATGATTCCAATGGTCTTGATCAGATGGTAAATCAATAATTTGGTTACCAAGGTATGGCTCCAGCTCGGCATAATAGAGTGCTGCCAGTTCACGTCGTCTTTCAATTTGTAAGTCAAGATTCTGTAGCTTGCCGCATAATAATAATGCTTGAAATTCATCCAGACGGCTGTTGACTCCAAAACTGACTGCTTCCCTGTTGTCATTCCAGCCATAGAATCGCATCTGTCTCGCTATCTCAAGCTGACTTTGGTTAATTCTTGGATTGACAACTAACATGCCTCCATCACCCATTGCTCCTAGATTTTTGGTTGGGTAGAAGCTGAATGCAGCAAAATCACCAAAGGTACCGACGCGGTGATTGTGATAAAGACTTCCCGTTGCTTGGGCACAATCTTCAATAAGGGTTAGATGATTTAGATTGCAGAGAGCTTGAATCGATTCAAGATCACAAACTTCTCCATAAAGATGAACAGCTATTACTGCTTTAATACTTTTACATATACTTAAAGTGTGGGCCAATGTTTCGGCACTGATTACAGGTCTATCACTTTGAACATCAATAAAAATGGGGATGGCCGCCACTCTTAGAACTGCGGCAACCGTTGCGTAGGCCGTATGAGAAGGGAGAGCCACGTGATCACCAGCCTGTATCCCTGCAGCACGTAAGGCAAGTTCGAGCGCATCGGTGCCATTCCCGACTCCAATACAATGAACAGCTTCAATATCATGAGATAACCATTTAGCGAAATCAGATTCAAATTGCCTTACTCCTGGGCCTAGAATTAATTGACCTGTATTAATAATACTTTGTAGCGCATCATCGATGAGAGCTTGATGGAATTTGGTATCTTTTTGAGGAAAATTGATCCTGTCTTGAAGGCTCATGGAAGGTTGGAATGGCTTAAATGTAGACCGAAAGATGATCTGAATAGTAGTCTAGAGTCCTGTGCAGGGTTTGCTCAAGGGTTATGGCAGGTTCCCAACCGGTCATATCTTTAAACCTCGTAAAGGACGAATGGTAGTCGCCAATATCAATTTTTTTTCTCTCTGGAGGATATGCCATTATCTTGATCTCGCCACTTCCATGGATTTCTTTCATCATGTTAGCAAGCTGTATTAAACTCACTTTTCCTTCACTACCAAGGTTGAAAACTTTGCCAAAACATTTGCTATCTTGAGAGGCAATAAACATAGCCTGTATAACATCTTCTACATCATTGAAATCTCTTAATTGCTCACCACCCCAGACTTCAATTGGTTCACTTTCAAGAATTTGACGAATCCAAATACCAACAAAGGTTTGCTTTGCATCTTTGATTCGCATCCGTGGACCTATCGTATTAGTTAGTCTAAGGATACAACTGCGAATGCCATGAACTTTGCCATAAAGACCATAATAAAGCTCTGCTGCATACTTATGGATGCCATTGATGTCCACAGGATTGATGCTGTGATTTTCGTCGACGGGTAAATAGTTGGGTTTGCCATAAATTTGACGTGTGCTTGCAAATATGATGCGGATGTTGGGATTAAATTGTCGACAAGTTTCAAGTAAATTGAGTTGAGCCATGCAGTTGATAGTAAGATCTGTGTGGGGATCTTTCATGGAATCCATGTGACTTGTCTGACCGGCAAGGTTAAACAAAATATCGATATTTTCAATTAATGGGCGTAAAGAATAGCTGTCTCTAATATCGGAAAGATTTATTCTGACCTTATCTTTGACGGGCTCAAGATTAAATAAACAACCACCGTATTCAGGGATGAGGCTGTCAATGACTGTTACATCAGCTCCCAGTTCTACTGCGCGAATAGCCAAAGTAGAGCCAATAAAACCAGCCCCTCCAGTGATCAATACTTTTGTCCCTTGCCATGAGGATGATTGAGTCTCGGGCTTGCCCATGATTGTGGTAAAAATTTGGGCAGGTTTTGCCTTTGCCTGTCATGCTTAAAGGCTAATGTAAATTGTTTTGCCTGTCAAGTGAGATGCCAAAGTGTCAAGGCCTTTGCTTATCCCCCGACTTGACCCGCAAGCTCCTGCAATGGCTCGCACTTAGCAACATATACGTTAGTTAACCCTGACGCAGAATGGCTTTTTGTTCTGGCAAGGGGTTAGTCTCGTTCGGTTTTACCCGTTAGTTTGAGACAAAAGAGCTTCGTGCGGCTGCTTTGGAGCAGGCTTGATTGCCCTTGCTCATTGGCGCTGTTCGCCCTGTGCGAGCCAAGATTATGGGCTTGTTGTAGGGTCCGGCGCTAGAAGCGCGATCAGTAAATCAACGCCACAATCTTGTTGCCATTATTGCCGACATGATGGGGCAGGCCAGCAAGTTGCTTTGACTGAACGACAAAACCGATGGGACGGCTGAATTATGGCATGATTTTGATGGCGATGAGCTAGCCAAAGGAGATCTTTCGGCTGCTGGAAAGTGAATCCTGATCGAAGATGCCAACTACTGCGAGGCAAGCCAAGGAAGTAGGGCGGGGATCGGCTAGGCGGCAAACCGTGTCGAGGATTAGGGAAAGAGGTTTCGACCCTGGCCGTCTTCGCGATTTATTGTTGGGGTCATCCTGTTGAAGTTTGAATCATACCGGTTGCTATTTTCAGTGTCGAGCTCTTACAAATTGGGCCATTTTCCACCTTGGACGAGATTTGGCGATGCTTTTAGAAGGATTGGCCAGTATTGTATTGGCTCCGGAACACACGCTACGTGCCGCAATGGGTGACATGGTCGCAGCAGGACAGTGTGACAGGCATGTTTGAGATATGTACTGCATCAACATCTTGCTGGGTAATTTGATACAGGCATAAGTAGTGCTCTCCAGGCTTTTGATTAATATAAATATGCTAACTGTTGCCTAGGCTGCTACTGTATCCCGCTGCTAAAAGCGATTTGAGATGAAAGCTATGTCAGAATGTATTGCAGCCAATCGAATTGCTAAGTAAGTATGACACGGGTCTTGTCCTAAATGGTTGTTGATGGATGCGGAGATTCAGGCGAAATTAGATGATTTTGTGCCGAGTAGGTGAGCGCCAATAGCTGTGCCTAGAGTTTTGTATTCAGCGCATTACCATCCCGCCGTCCACCTGCAGTACTTGGCCAGTGATATAGCTTGCGGCTGGATCGGCTGCAAGGAATCGGACGACGCCAGCCACTTCTTTTGTGCTACCCATTCTACCAAGGGGGATCGAGCGAAGGATTGCTTCACTTTCCAGTTCTTTGGTCATGTCAGTGGCTATAAACCCTGGAGCAACAGCATTAACGGTCACACCTCTGCTGGCGAATTCAGCGGCAGTACTGCGGGTTAAACCAATCACGCCTGCTTTGGCTGCACTGTAATTGGCTTGGCCTGGATTGCCCATCAAAGCCACAACAGAAGTTATGTTGATAATGCGTCCGCTTCTGGCTTTGAGCATGGGCCGGCTAACAGCTCGGCTGCACAGAAATACTCCGGTGAGGTTGAGGTCGATCACACTTTGCCAATCTGCGGTCTTCATGCGCATCAGAAGGCCATCTTTAGTGATCCCAGCATTGTTGACAAGAATATCGATTCGATTTTCCCGCTCCATGATTTGTTTGACCATCGCTTCTACTTCATCTTCGTTGGCGACGTTGGCCTTCAGGCTCCAAGCCTTGCCACCGGCCTCTGCGGTGGAATTCACCAGGGCCGCTGCCGCTGATTCGGAGTGGGCATAATTCACGACAACGGTTGCCCCTGCAGCCGCCAATTCTGCGGCGATCGCGGCACCGATACCCCGGCTGGCACCCGTTACCAGGGCGGTTTGGCCAGTCAGGGGTTGGGAATGGGACATTGAGGTGCCGAGTTTCGCCGCTGATCGTATGTCGGCCTAGCTGACTCTGTCTGCTGGGGGCATCAGGCCGGCATCACTGCCACATCCACCAAGGCCTCTCCAAGTAGATCCCTTAATCGGCTCAATTGCTCCTGGCTACCCATCACAACTAGGAGCTGTCCGGGTTCAAGCCGTACGTGACCACCGGGGTTGGCAATTAGGGAAGGGGCGGAATTCCCCTCCCTGCCATCCCCTTCGGGGTTGCGTACCGCCAGTACCAGGGCACCACTGCGACGGCGTAGATGCAGATCTTCCAGGCTGGCTCCCTGCAGTTCTCCGAGGCGCTTGGGATCGGCACTGAGCTGAAATTCCTCGACCTCGCACTCCGAGCCCGCTAGCAGCTCCATGAAACTGACGGCCAGGGGTCTGAGGGCTGTGGCGGCCATGGTGCGACCCCCAGCTACGTAGGGGCTTACCACCTGGTCAGCTCCGGCCAGCCTCAGTTTGCGTGCGGCCTCATCGCTGTCGGCGCGGGCAATCAACCGGCAGCCCGGTGCCAAGCCCCTGGCACTGAGGACAACATAGAGATTGGCCGCGTTGCTGCTCAGGGCCGCCACCAGGCTGCGGCAGTGTTGGATGCCGGCTTCCATCAGGGTTTCATCCAACGTGGCATCCGCTAGCAAAACCGGCAGCCCGCGCTCTTCGGCTGCCTCCTTGCTGGCCTGGTCGGTTTCAATCACCAGCAACCGCACCCCTTCACGGTTGAGCTGTTCGGCGATTTCGCGACCGATGCGGCCATAGCCGCAGAGAATGACGTGATTGTTCATGCGACTGATCCAACGGCGAAGGCGGCGATCCCGCAGGTGCCTGAAATAACCTGACTCAGCCAAACTCAGCAGGCTACGGATGGTGAGTTGCACGACCACCAGTCCACCGGCGATCAGAAAAGCCGTCACCACCCGGCCCGAGGCCGTCAGGACCTTGGTGTGGGAATCACTGAAGCCGAGGGTGCTGAGGGTGATCAGCACCATCCAATAGCAGTCCCCCCAATCCCAGCCTTCCGTGAACTTATAGAGACCGGCGGCCAGATTAACCAATCCCCCCAGGGACAAGATCGGCAGCAGCCAGGACCGCCGAGATCGGCTTAATGGCGGGCGTCTCCAGCGCATCCGCCAGGCCCGAGGCCAGTTCATCACTTGGCCGGGGAGCTGGTGTTGTGGTCAGCCAAGGCCCAGGGCTCCGAGCACGTTGTCCACACTCACCTGGGCCAGCGGTGTGCTTCCGCCTAGCCCGGTCACCCCCTCCCTTACTGGCAAGTCATCTGTCCTGGAACCAAGGGCCACCAGGGGCACGCCGCAGAGCAGCGCCAATTCGATGCTGACAGGATCACTGGCCAGCACTACGTCGCTTGAGGCCACCTGGGCGGCCCTTTGGGACCATGGGGCTCCGGGGGGGAGACTTTGTTGAACTCTGAGATCGTTAAGTCTTAGCTGGATTTGTTGTGTCACGGCCCCCCAGTTTGTCCCAGGCCAGTCTTGGGGGCCACCCTCTGGAGCCACCAACAGCACGGGGCCTTGGCCAGGGGGCAGGGATTTGGAGGCTTTTTCAAGACTCGATTTGGGTAGCAGTAGGCGAAAGGCCTGGGCGTCCAGTTGAACGCCGATGGGAGCCAGATAGGGCGCCAGTCTCTGGGGGGGCCAGCCCTGGTCCAGGGGCTTGACCTTTTCGGTGGCCGAGAAGCCGGAGGCGGCCAGCCGCTTAGGGATATGGCTCATGGAAAGCATTAAATCCACTTGGCGTCCCTGGGCCAGGTTGATACAGGCCTGGAAATCCGGATCCCGAACGGATCCCATCAAGTTGGTCCAGTCGGCAAGAGTGGCATCTGAGTAGTTGAAGGGGATCACCTTCTCAACGGCGGGAACCAGTTCCCAGATACCGCCGACCGAAGCAGGACAGGCCACTTGGATCTGGAACTTCAGCTGCTGGGCGGTTGCTGCCACCGCCGGCAGGGCCTGGAGCTGCCGGACGGCATCCCCTGGAATCAGAAATAAAGCGCGCATCGGGCCTCGGCTGGGCGGTGGATGGGACCGCCGCCTGATTGTATGGAGAAGAATCCCACTGGTTTGCTACCGAGGTTGGAAATCCTGTGCATTTGCTGATTGCGGCAGCCGGCAGTGGCCGGCGTATGGGAGCGAATGGCAACAAATTGCTGCTTCCCCTTGCTGGCCGCCCCTTGCTGGCCTGGACTCTGGAGGCGGCGCTCGCCTGTGGGGCGATCCGCTGGATCGGTGTGGTGGGTCAGCCGGTCGATGCGGAAGCGATTGCGGCCCTAGTGGCTGAGGTCCGTCAGGGTTCAATGGCCCCATCGCCTTTGGCACCAGTGGTCTGGATCGTGGGGGGCGACACCCGCCAGGATTCGGTACGTCTGGGCCTGGCGGCCCTGCCGGATGACGCCAAGCAGGTCTTGATTCACGATGGCGCCCGCTGTCTGGTCGAACCAGAGCTGTTGCAGCGTTGTTGCGCGGCCCTCGGCGCAGCGACCCTGGCCGGGGCCGGCATCATTGCCGCCACCCCGGTCACCGACACCATCAAAGAGGTGGGGGAGGGCGGCCGCATCAAGGGGACCCCCGATCGCTCGTTGTTGTGGGCAGCCCAGACGCCCCAGGGCTTTGCGGTGGGTCCCCTGCGCCAGGCCCATGCCAAGGCCGAAGCCCGGGGCTGGACCGTGACCGACGATGCTGCCCTATTCGAGCGGCTGGGCTGGCCGGTGCATGTGTTGGAGGCCCCACCTTCCAACATCAAAGTCACCACTCCCTTCGATCTCACCGTGGCCGAGGCCGTGCTCAAGACTCGTGGCAGCTGGGCCCCCCAACCGGGCCCTGGCCCAAGTGCCTGTCGTTGAGGTCCCGGCGAGGGGCCTGCTAGGCAAGAACGGATCAACCGTATCCGAACGCGATGGGATCTATTTGGAGCCAATGGCAGATATGGGCTGTGTTGGCGGCCATCACCGCTGCTTTGACTTCCCTGTTGGCCAAGATAGGGGTGCAGGGGGTACCCAGCAATCTGGCTACCCTGCTGCGCACTGTGGTGGTTCTGTTGTTACTTGTGGCAGTGGTGTTTGGCCGGGGTGAATGGCAATCACCCCTTGATTTACCCCGTCGCAGTTTGTTGTTTTTGTTGTTTTCCGGTTTGGCCACCGGGGTGTCCTGGTTGTGTTGGTTTCGGGCGATTCAGCTGGGCCCCTTGGCACAGGTGGCCCCGATCGACAAGTTGAGCGTCGTGATCGTGGCGGCTTTCGGGGTGGTTTTGCTGGGGGAAAGCCTCAACCCCTGGCAGTGGCTCGGCGTGGCGCTGATGGGTGGGGGTGCGGTCTTGGTGGCCTGGCCCTGAGCCGGCCAGATTCCCAGGGGCCCGGCAAGCTGAGTGGGTAAACGCCGTTCTTATGTTGAGCGCCCACTTTTTACGCCTGGAACCGGTTTGGAGCCGGGTTCATCGCCATCGCTGCATTCGAGGTGGTTGGGGCCGGGCGGTTGTTGGGGCTCTCTTGCTGGCCGTATTGCTGGGGCTTTGGGCCGCTCCCGCAATGGCGCTGGCGGCGGCCCCGCCGCCGTCCCCTAATTTGGCGCCTCAGGTGGCGGCGCCTGGAGCGAGCCCAGGGTCTAGCTCCTCCTCTCCCCAATGGGTCACCTTGGACGGCCGGCGCATCCTCGAACTGCGTTCGGTGGCGGGTGCCCAGAGCTTGGAATCGGTGGCTAACCGCGGTTCGGCGTTGCTGCAGGAACTGGCCCGCAAGGGCACTGTTGCCCCGGAGCAATTAGTGGTCCAGGAGGATCCTCCTTATTCGATGATTGGAGTGATTGATGCCAAGGGCCAATTCAAGCCCTACCTGGCGGTGGATGATCGGGCCGGCCGCGCCTTTGAAATCAGCCGCCAAGAGCTGGCCGAGTTGTATCGGGACCAGATGCGGGGCGCCATCCGCCAGTACCGCAGCACCCACAGTCTCACCTCCTGGTTAAGGGGTACTGCCCTGGCCTTGCTGGTACTTGGGGCCTATCTGCTCTGGCTGCGCCTGCAAGGGGACTTTAATCAACACCTGCGCGAGGGAATCCTGCGGGGGACCACTCCCTGGCTGAGGGGGGTGAGATTGGCAGGCAGCCAAGTGCTGGATAGCGAACAGGAGCGTGGCGCCGTGCTGCTGTTGCTGAGGGTGCTGCACTGGGGAGTTTTGCTTCTGGCCAGCTACCTGATGATTCCGCTGTTACTTGGCTTTTTTCCGCCGACCCAGGGAATCGCCGAGGGGCTGAGGGGCCATATCCGTTTGGTTTTGGACGGGGTGCTGGAGGGGGTGGTCGCAGCCATACCAAATCTCCTGGCAATTGCTCTGATTTTGCTGTTCACCCGTATGGCGATGCGGGCTTGCCGCACTTGGTTTGCGGCGATTGAGCGCGGCCGCTTGCAGTTTCCAGGTTTTTACCGGGAATGGGCCCGGCCCACGGGCCGCTTGGTGGCGGCGGCGATTCTGGTGGCCGGACTGGTTTCCGCCTATCCCTACATTCCCGGATCCGATAGCAAGGCCTTCCAGGGGGCGGGCCTCTTCGTTGGCATTTTGGCGGCCTTGGGGTCCAGTGCGGTGGCCACCAATGTCATCAGCGGGCTGATGCTGATCTACACCCGTGCTTTCCGTGAAGGTGATCGGGTTGAAATTAATGATGTGATTGGGGTCGTACAAGATCGCGATTTACTGGTGACTCGTATCCAGACACCACGTAACGAATTGGTCAGCATTCCCAACGCTACGGTGATCGGTGCTTCGATTGTCAATTTCAGTTTTTCGCGCCGGGAAATTGCTAAACCCGTGGCGCTGGCGACCACGATCACCATCGGCTACGACGTTCCTTGGCGCCAGGTGCATGCGCTGCTGTTGAAAGCCGCCTGGTCGGTCCCAGGCATAGCGGCCGATCCCCAACCGTTTGTGCTGCAGATTTCCCTCAACGATTTCAATATCAGTTATGAGCTCAATGCCAGTGTCGGGGATGTCATGACTTATCGGGAAACCCTTTCGGATTTGCTGGCGTCGATTCAGGATGTCTTTGCTGAGGCCGATGTGGAAATTCTTTCTCCGACCTATGAGTGCAACCGTGATGGCAGTGCCCGCACCGTGCCGCCGCTGCCAAGCTTGGATATCCTCAGGAATCGGCCAGGCTGAGACGTCCCGTCCGTCCGTCCAGCGTGGCCAGGCTTCCCAGGGGAAGGGCCCCATTGCCAGGCCAATGCCCTACAGGGAGTTGGGCCACCACGGGAATGCCCAGGTCGGCGGTGCGTTCGCGTAACACCTGTTCGGCCGTGAAATAGTGGTGGCTCGGTTGGTTGCTGCGGTCGTGGTCGACGCAGTCGCGGAAGTTGCCGAAGCCGATTCCGGCCAGTTGTTGCAACGCACCGCAGAGTCGCCAGTGGGTCAACATCCGCTCCAGTCGGTAGGGCGCTTCTGCCACGTCTTCGAGCACCAGAATGGCTCCCCGCAGATCCGGCAGATGACGGGTCCCCAACAGGTGGGTGGCCACGGTGAGGTTGGCGGCTAGCAGGGGACCTGCCGCCACGCCGCTTTGCCAGCCTTCCCCCTCCAGATCCGGGAGTGGTTCACCGAATAGCAGGGCCCTTAATCGGTCCTGGCTCCAGGTGGGTTCGGCGGCAAGGGTGGTGAGCAGGGGGCCATGGATGGCGCCGCCTCGCCCCCGGGCCAGCCTTTCCCACAGCAGGGAGGTGACGTCCGAAAAGCCCAGCAACCAGGCGTTGTGGTCGGGCAGGTCCTGTTCGAGCAGCCGCGCCGCACCCCAGCCGCCCCGTACACAGGCCAACAATGACGCCCCAGCTTGGCTGCTGGTGTCACCGAGATGGAGGTCGGCGGCCCGTTGGTGGTCTGCGCCGGCCAGGAATCCCCAGCGACGTCCCACCAGTTCGGGTCGTTCTTCCACTTCCAGTCCCCAACTCCGCAGTACCTCCATGCCCAGCTGCAGCCGTTCGCCCGTTTCAAGGGCCGAACTGGCTGCCACCAGGCGTACGCGGTCTCCGGACCGGAGCGGTTTGGGGTGGCTCAGGGGAGCAGCCATGGTCAACGACGGCAGGCGGAGGGGATCACTGCGGCACGATCAGCGCCAGCAGCAGGAGGGCCCCCAGCATGACCTGATGAGTGAAATGCACCCCATAGGCGGTCCGCGGCAGATCGGAGCGCCTCAGGATCGACGCCTCACGCTGCATCCCCCAGGAGGCCGCGATCCAGAGAAGCCAGAATTCGGGCATGGCGATGCCCCGCAACCAGGCGGCCGCGGCCAGGGCTGCGGCGGTCAGGCCGTAGCAGCAGGCGACCACCAGGGGCGCATGGCGACCCAGGGTTAGGGCGCTGCTCCGCACCCCGACGCGTCGGTCGTCCTCCCGGTCACTCATCGCATAGACGGTGTCGAAGCCGAAGGTCCAGCAAAGGGTGGCAAACCAGGTGAGGGCTAGGGCCGCTCCGGCGAGTGCGCCGCTGGCTGTGGCCCATGGAATCAACACCGCAAAGCCCCAGCAACAGGCCAGGACCAGCTGGGGTAGGGGAAACCAGCGCTTGGCGGAGGGATAAAGCAGCACAGGGGGCAGAGCTGCCAGGGCCAAGGGCAGGGCCAGATTCCGGCCCGGGGTAGGCAGGGCCAGGACCACCAGCAGGGCGACCACCAGGCAGGCGACCAGCAGGGCGACTGCGGTTGCAACTCCGATCCTGCCGTCGGCGAGGGGCCGGTTGCGGGTGCGTTCGACCAGGTTATCGATGCGGCGGTCCCAGAGGTCGTTGGCGACGCAGCCGGCACCGCTTACCGCCAAGCCCCCTAGAACAATCAAGGCAAATAAGAGCAGCGACGGCGGTGAGGCCGGGTTGAGCCAAAGGGCCCAGCCAGCCGGAATCAGTAAAATCAGCCTGCCGCTGGGGTGGTTCCAGCGCAGCAGTTCGAGTCCGTCGCGGATTCTTTGCAATGGCCCTGGAGCCGTCCTGGCCATGGCGGATGGTCTCCTGGCGATGCTGGTGGCACCTTAGTTCGGGTCATTTTGACCGCTTCGATGGCAAAGTGACGCCGCCAAACGGTGCCGATTCCGATGGCCTCCTCGCAGGCTCCCTTGTCCGAGCCGCCCTTTCCTGCCAGTGGCGAGCGTCGGGTGGCGGCCATAGACATTGGCACCAACTCGATCCATCTGCTGATCGCTGCCATCAATCCGGCCTTGCACAGTTTCAGTGTGGTGGTGGCGGAGAAGTCCACTACGCGGCTGGGAGAGCGGGATCCCAACAACGGCGATCTCAGTGCCGCCGCCATCGAGCGGGCCTTTCTCACCTTGCGCCACTGCCGCGATCTAGCCGCCAGCCATGGCGTGGAGCAGATCGTCACGGCCGCTACCAGCGCTGTGCGCGAGGCCCCCAATGGTCGGGAGTTTGTGCAGGCGTTGCAGGATCAGCTTGGCCTGACGGTGGACCTGGTCAGCGGTCCCGAGGAGGCTCGCCTGATCTACCTGGGGGTGCTTTCCGGCATGACCTTTGGGGACAAGCCCCACTTGATTTTGGATATCGGCGGGGGGTCCACCGAGTTGATCTTGGCCGATGGCGGCGATGCCCGGGTCCTGACTAGTACCCGCATCGGGGCCGTGAGGCTGCAGCGGGAGTTTTGCCAACAGGACCCCCTACCTGCCGGCCGTCGTAGTTTTCTGCAGGCTTACATCCAAGGCTCCCTGGATCCTGCCGTGGCCCAGGTGCGACAGGCCCTGCTACCCGGCGAAAAGCCCCTGTTGGTGGCTACCAGCGGTACGGCGATGGCCCTGGCCTCCCTGGCGGCTGCGGAGGATTCGAAATCACCTCTGAAATTGCAGGGCTATCGCCTCAGCCGCGAGCGGATTGACCAATTGATCACCAAGCTCCTGGGCATGACGCCGGAACAACGGCGCGCCCTCACGGCGATCAACGAGCGACGGGCCGAAATCATTGTGCCTGGGGCCCTGATTCTCCAAACCGCGATGCGGATGCTCCAGGCCAGGGAATTGGTGGTCTGTGATCGGGCCCTGCGGG
>JBILDB010000020.1:0-14890 GCA_044352805.1 Cyanobium sp. | reverse complement strand
CCTCTCCATGGGCAAAAGTAGCCTCGTGGATCAAAAGGTCTGCCCCGCGGGACAGCTCGATCGCCGCTTCGCAGAAGACGGTGTCCGTGCAGTACACCAGACTGCAACCTGGGCGCGGTGGGCCGCACAGCCTTTCCCCGTGGATCACCCGACCGTCCTCCAGGGTCACCGTCCGTCCTGCTTTGAGTTCGGCGTAGATCGGACCGGGGGGAATTCCCAATTCCTTGGCCAGGTTCACGTCGAAACGTCCTGGCAGCGGCTTCTGGTCAATTCGGTAGGCGTAGGCGGGGATCCGATGGTTGAGGGGTGTGCAGCGCACGCTCAAGTCCCCATCGTCCAGCAGGACGGCACCGCTGTGGGCGGCCTGGCGGACCCGGTGGCTCCTCAGGGGATAGCCAATGCGCGTGGAGGATGTCCTCAGGACCCCTTCCAGGTAATCGCGCAAAGGATCGGGTCCGTAGAGATCGACCCCGGGGCAGCGGCCCGCCAGCCCCAGGCTGGCCAGCAGCCCAGGCAGGCCAAAGACATGGTCTCCATGCATGTGGGTGATGAAGATCCGCCGCAGCTGGGAGACCCTGAGGTCACTGCGCAGAAATTGGTGCTGGGTGCCCTCACCACAGTCGAATAGCCAGAGCTCGGCCCGTTGCGGCAGGCGCACGGCCACCGACGAAACGTTGCGACCCCGGGTGGGAACGCCGGAGCTGGTGCCGAGAAAGGTGACCTGCACGTCAGTGCTGCCCAAGGGGCGCATGCTGCCACGGGCCATGGCAGGCAGGGCCCATGGGGGGCACAATGGCGTGCACATTGCCACGCCTTGTTCGATCCAGCTATGGCTTGTCTTCTTAGCTGGCGTTGGAGTCACGCCTTGGCCCTTCCCCTGGCCCTGATGTGGGCGGCGCCGGCAAGACCTGTCGGCACAGACCCCGTTTTGAGGATTCTTGTGCGGGCAGCCCCAACCATTGATTTGGGCGCCGCTGCCACGGTCATCAGGCTGAGTGATGCCCGGGGACAGGTGCTGTATTTACTTGCCCCGGGCCAAAGTTTGAGACTGCGATCGGGGGCCAGGGGGGTGATCCTGGAGCGATCCAGCTCGACACCGGGGGTGCCTTCCGGGCCCTTTGCCAGGGACGCCAGCCGGCCGGCCGCCCTGGCCACCGTTGCGCCCGCCTTCGCGGGCGAGCTGCCAGAGGTCTGGGTCGACAGTGCCACCCCCGGTGGCCTGGTGCCCCTAGGAGCGGCTCAATACCGCGGCCGTTTACGGGTCGTGCCTATGGGAGATCGCCTGCAGGCGGTTAATTACATTGGCCTCGAAAATTATCTGCCGAGTGTGGTGGGCAGTGAGATGCCGGCCAAATGGCCTTTGGCCGCACTGAAGGCCCAGGCGATTGCCGCTCGCACCTATGCCATGGCCCAGCGGCGTCCCGGTCAATTGTTTGATCTTCAGGCCACTGTGGCCAGTCAAGTGTATAAGGGGGTCGGGGCGGAAACGACTTCGACCCGCCAGGCTGTCGCCCAGACCAATGGCCAGGTGTTGCTCTATCGCGGCCGTCTGATTGATGCCGTATTCCACAGTTGTAGTGGTGGTAGTACCGAGAACAGTGGAGAAATCTGGAATCGTCAACTTCCCTATCTCACTAGCGTCCCCGATTTCGACCAGGTCAGTCCTGTGCGCAATTGGAGCAAGTCCTTTGAGCCCCAGGAATTGCGTCGCGCCTTTGTTGAAATCGACGGGGTCACCGCCATCGAGCCCCTGGTCACCTCGACCTCCGGGCGCATCCGCCAAGCCCGTGTCACGGGCCCCGGGGGCCAGCTGGTGTTGAGCGGCGCCGAATTGAGGCGTCGGCTCGGCTTGCGCAGCACTCTGGTGCGCTTCCAGCTGCTGGCTCCGGCCCAACCCCAGGCGATGGCCTTGGCGGTCGCTCCGGCCAGTTACGCCGTGGAACCGGCGACTGCGGAGCCCGCACCGGCCCCAAGGCCGTCCCCCGGGTTCCGGTTCCGCCTGCCTGCCCCACCACCGCCCCTGCCTCCTGTCGCCGGGCTCTCGGGGTCGGTCCGGCCGGCTGCTGCGCCCACTTTGATGGCCATCGGCCATGGTTTTGGCCATGGAGTAGGAATGAGCCAATGGGGGGCCTACGGCATGGCCCTGCGGGGTAAAAGCCATGCAGAGATCCTGCGTCACTACTACCAAGGAGCCGAATTGGCCCTCGGATCCTTCTGAGCCTTCTGCCCGGGTTCCAGGCCCGGCCACCCTGGGCAAGGCAATCCTGGAAGGCGGCCCCTATTCAGTGCAGATCCGGCGTCTTGCCGATGCGGAGGCCGTTGGAGAGCAGGTGGCCCACTGGCTGTTGGCTTCCAGGTTGGCCGATCCCAGTCTTCCGGTGGGCCTGGCCACAGGACGCACGATGGAACCGGTCTATGGCGCCTTGGCCCGCCAATTCGCCCAGCGCTCCGCTGCCGAGCGGCAAAGAGTGCGTCGCCAATGGTGCAGCTTCAATCTCGATGAATATGTGGGACTCTCGCCCAAGGACCCCCGTTCCTTTGCTGCCACCATGGCAGCCCAGTTGGTGACTCCCTTGCAGCTTGATGCGGAGTCCGTGTTGCTGCCCCGTGGCGATGGGGCTGATCCGGCTGCTGAAGCCCTGCGTTATGCCTCCTTGCTGGCGAGCAAGGGAGGTCTGGGGCTCCAGATTCTCGGCATCGGCACCAATGGCCATGTTGGTTTCAACGAACCCCCCTGTGGTCCCGAGGTGGTCTGCCGTTGTGTCGCTCTCACCGCCAGCACCCGAAACGCCAATGCTTTTGCCTTTGGGGGCGATTCGGCCCAGGTGCCAGATCAGGCCATCAGCCTTGGCCTCAGCGAGATTCTCAAAGCGCGTCGCATCCTATTGGTTGCCACCGGTGCGGCCAAAGCTGCGGTGCTGCGCCGCGCCTTTGAGGAGTCCCCAACGGCCGATCTGCCCGCGAGCTGGCTTCAGGCTCACCCGGATGTGACTGTCGTGGCGGATGGGGCCGCCCTTGGGCGTTAACCACCTCGGGGCGCCCCCTTCTTTTGCCCTGAGTTAGCTGGGGGCCGCCAGAATCTGTTCCAGCAGGCTGTCATCCAGCTCCAGATTGCTGACGACGCTGCGTACGTCGTCCAGGTCTTCGATCATTTCCAACATGCGCATGCAGGCCCTCACGCATTCGGGGTTCTCCAGGAGACAGGGCGTCACCGGGATCCAACGGTGCTCCCATTCCCTTACCTCAAGGCCAAGGCCTCTCAAACCATCTTGGAGGGCTTCAAGGTCGGCGAATTCGCCAACGACTTCGGCCCCATCCGTCTCAAACTGCCAGCTCAACACGGCAGGACCACCTCCTTCCTCCAGGGCGAGCAGGAGTTCCACAAACGCCTCTTCAGCATCATCTTTTCTACTGTTCAGGTCGACACGGACCACTGATCGCTGCACAAAGAGATAGCTGACGCAGCCGGTTTCGCCGAGGTTGCCTCCCTGCTTTCCGAAGGCTAGCCTCAGATCTGCAGCTGTTCTGTTGCGGTTATCGGTGAAGGCTTCGACCAAAACAGCCACCCCTCCCGCCCCATAACCCTCGTAGCGCACCGCTTCAAATTGTTCAGCATCGGCGCCACTGGAACCAGCACCCTTGGCGATTGCCCGATCGATGTTGGCATTGGGCACACCAGCGGCCTTGGCTTTTTCGATGGCAGTGCGCAACTGGAAGTTACCGGCTGGATCGGCGCCACCCCTCGCCGCCACCATGATTTCCCGACCCAAGCGGGTGAACACAGCGCCGCGCTTGGCATCGACGACTGCTTTTGTGCGTTTGATCTGGGACCATTTGCTATGGCCAGCCATCAGAAGCGGGGGAAACGGTGGACGGACAGGTGGACTTCCTGCAGCAAAAATCCTGCCAGGTGGGCATTCCCTTGGGCCAGCTCAGCTCTCCGCTTGAAACACCAGCCGGGGCTGGAGCTGGTCGCCGGCTACGGCCCGGGCGATGCCGGCGAGCCGACCCTCCTGGTTTAGAACGGCCACGGCTTCGTCCTCCAAATGGTTGGCTGCTGCCGAGAGGCGGCGCCCACAGCTCCAGTCCAGCTCTTCGGCTGCCGTCAATTGGCGCCGACCAAGGTGGGGCAGGGCCAGCAGGGGATCCAGCAGCGGAGGCCTGGGGTCCTGTTCGAGGCTATCGAGGGGGACGGCCTGGGCGAGGCTGAAGCCGAGGGCTTCACTGCGGCGGAGCTGGGCCAGGGCGCCACCGCAGCCCAGCTGTTCGCCCACATCCCTGGCTAGGGCGCGAATGTAGGTGCCGGCGGAACAGCGGACGCGCAGGGAGATCTGACCTAGGACCGGATTCCAGTTCAGCAGGCTGAGTTCGTGCAGAGTGACGCTTCTGGCCTCCAGGTGCACCACTTCTCCCCGTCGTGCCAGGACATGGGCCCTTTCGCCATTGACATGAACTGCAGATACTCGGGGAGGGCACTGCAGATGGGTTCCCCTGAAGAGGTCGAGCAGGTTTTCCAGCCGCTCGAGCGTCAGAACAGGAACGGGGGCCCGTTGCAACACTTCGCCTTCGAGGTCATCACTGCTGGTTCGCAGCCCCAGCTGGATCATGCCTTCGTAGGCCTTGAGTCCCGGCAGGTAGGGCAGAAGGCGGGTTGCGGCCCCCAGGGCAATGGGAAGTACCCCACTGACGGCAGGGTCGAGGGTGCCCCCATGACCAACCTTCTTGAGCCCATAGGCCCTGCGTACCTGGTTCACACAGGTGTGGGAGGTGGGTCCGCAGGGCTTGTCGAGGACCAGAAATCCGCAGGGGAGAGCAGCCAGCTCAGGCGACAGCGATGTTGATGCGTTTGCGGTTGCGCAGCCCCCGTTTGATCGATTCGAAGTTGACGACGCCGTCCACAAGGGCATACAGGGTGTCGTCAGAACCGCGGCCGACATTGACCCCAGGCATGACGGCCGTGCCGCGTTGGCGAATCAGAATCGAACCAGCAGTGACGGTTTCACCGCCATAGGCCTTGACTCCCAATCGCTTGGAGTTGGAGTCGCGGCCGTTGCGGGTGGAGCCTGTGCCTTTCTTATGGGCCATGGGAGGGGCAGCAAAGTGGTGGTGAAAAGGAGTTTTGCCTAAAAAACAGGGAGCTGGGAGCCTTAGGCGACTGGTTTGCCCGCCACGGTTATGGACTGGACCATCACCCGGGTGAGCTCCTGGCGATGGCCGTTTTTGCGACGGGTTTTCTTTTTGGGACGCATCTTGTAAACGAGAATTTTGGGACCACGGCGGTGGGCCAAAACCTTCAGTTCGACCAGGGCCTGCTCCACATAGGGACGACCCAGGCTGGTCCCGTTGGCGTCCTTCACCAACAGGACGGTGTCAATGGTCACGGTGCTATCTACGTCCGCATCAAGACGGTCCAGGTCGAGGTATCGGTTGGGCTGCAGCCAGAACTGCTGGCCGGAGGCCTCGACGATGGCGTAGGCGGTGCCTGGAGATGGAGCGGAATCGGTCATGGGGCAGGCGGGGCGCGGCCAGGCTGGAGGTCATCCCCGACAGGGTGCCGCCATTGGGCCTGGGCTCACGAATTTGGAAAGACAATCACAGATCCTCGCTTTTTGGGCCTCTGTTCGTCAAGATACCCATGGTTTTGGCCCCAACCCCTGCCACGCTTGATGCCCGAGCCCCTGCTCACCATTGCTTCTTTGCTGAGAGAACCCAGGCTGGCCGAGGCCTGCGCTCAGTGGCTTCAAGGTGGGCGCTATCAGTTGGTCTGGCTGGATCCCGTTGAAAATCCTGTTGAGGTGCTGGACCAACGGCGGGAGGATTTCGACGCGATTCTGCTGGAACAGGGGGCGCTTGCTGCCGATGTCTTTGTGGCTTTGGCGGAGAAGGGGTTGTTTTTGCCCGCGGTTGTCATCGGTGAGGTGACGGGTCGGCAGGAGTATCACGACGCCGAAGTTCATCTGCCTGCCGACCAGTTGGTGCAGTTGAGTTATTCCTTTGATGCGGCTGTCTCCCGATTCCTGCGAAGGGGTCTTGCCAATGGCGGCAACCAGGGGGTTGGGCATGGTAACAATGCGAGCGATCGTTGGAAATTGGCCAATCGGCTGAATGGCCGTCTGGGCTATTTGGGGGTCTATTACAAGCGAGATCCCTCACGCTTCCTTCGTCATCTCCGTGAAAGCGAACGTACGGACCTGGTTGATTCCCTTAAGCTCACCTATAGGGACTTACTGATCAGTTATTTTCAGGATCCTGCAGCTGCTAATCAGGCCCTTGAAAGTTTTGTCTATACCGCCTTTTTTAGTGACCTACCAATTACCTATACTGTTGAAATTCACATGAATCTGATCGACGAGTATGATAAGCAAATTAAGCTAGAGGGTCACAAAACCGATTTTCTCCAGGATTACCGTCTTGCGCTTCTTGATGTAATGGCCCATCTTTGTGAGATGTACCGTCGCTCTGTTCCGCCCGATGTCCCCCTAGGTCTTGCGGCCGTCAAGGGTGGACCGCCTAAGTCAGCTATCTCCTTCGCCATGGACCAATCCTAACAATGTCACCTCGCAAGACCTACATCCTGAAGCTTTACGTGGCAGGAAACACCCCAAATTCTATGCGTGCCCTAAAGACTTTGAGAAATATCCTTGAGACCGAGTTTCGAGGGGTTTATGCTCTCAAGGTAATTGATGTCCTGAAGAATCCCCAACTGGCAGAAGAAGACAAGATTTTGGCAACACCCACCCTCGCTAAGATCTTGCCACCGCCGGTTCGCCGAATCATCGGGGACCTATCTGATCGCGAAAGGGTTCTGATTGGTCTCGATCTGCTTTTTGAGGAACTCAACGACGAGTCCTACGACGCCGAAGATGGGCTTTTTGATGGCCCTGAGTTGGAAAGTTGAGTGGGTAAACGCCCTTAAACTTCGTCTAATTCTGCTTTAATCCTCTTTTTCTCGTTTCATGCAGGACCCCAATCTCTCCAGCAACACCCCTGGCACAGCTCTGATGCAGGTCCAGAAGCTGCCGACGGGGATGGAGGGTTTCGATGACATCCTTCATGGAGGGTTACCAATTGGACGTTCGACTTTGATTAGCGGGACTTCCGGTACCGGCAAAACTGTATTCTCATTGAATTTCTTACATAATGGCATACGGGATTTTAATGAGCCTGGTATATTTGTTACCTTTGAAGAATCACCCCTTGATATCCTACGAAATGCGGCTAGCTTTGGGTGGAATCTGCGTGAAATGGTTGAGCAGGACAAGCTGTTTATCCTTGATGCCTCGCCCGATCCGGAAGGACAAGATGTGGCAGGTAGTTTTGATCTTTCAGGTCTAATTGAGCGTATAAATTATGCGATTCGTAAGTATAAAGCCCGTCGCGTTGCCATTGATTCTATTACGGCTGTTTTTCAGCAATACGATGCTGTCTCTGTCGTGCGGCGGGAGATATTTCGGCTAATTGCCCGTCTCAAGGAAATTGGTGTAACCACCTTGATGACGACGGAGCGCATTGACGAATATGGTCCGATTGCCCGTTATGGGGTTGAAGAATTTGTCAGTGATAATGTCGTGATTCTTCGTAATGTTTTAGAGGGAGAACGGCGTCGACGCACGGTTGAGATTCTTAAGCTCCGAGGCACGACCCATATGAAAGGGGAATTTCCTTTCACGATGGGAGCCCATGGTGTCAGCATCTTTCCGTTAGGAGCCATGCGACTTACGCAGCGATCTTCCAATGTGCGGCTGAGTTCGGGAGTGCCGCGTCTCGATGAAATGTGTGGCGGTGGTTTCTTCAAGGATTCGATAATTCTGGCCACAGGTGCAACGGGAACTGGCAAGACTCTTTTGGTGAGTAAGTTTATTGAAGACGCTTGCCGCAGTAAGGAAAGGGCGATTTTGTTCGCCTATGAAGAATCGAGGGCTCAGCTGTTGCGCAACGCCACGAGTTGGGGTATCGATTTTGAACAGTTGGAGCAGGATGGTCTATTAAAAATTATATGCGCCTATCCGGAATCCACAGGATTGGAAGATCACCTACAAATTATTAAAACTGAAATCAGTGAATTTAAGCCATCTCGAATGGCCATAGATTCACTTTCGGCCTTGGCCCGTGGAGTGAGCCATAATGCCTTCCGGCAATTTGTAATTGGGGTCACTGGCTATGCTAAGCAGGAGGAGATTGCCGGTTTCTTTACAAATACATCTGAGGAATTTATGGGTAGTCACTCCATTACCGACTCCCATATATCCACTATTACAGATACTATATTGCTGCTTCAGTATGTTGAAATTCGTGGTGAGATGGCCCGGGCTCTTAATGTGTTTAAAATGCGTGGATCTTGGCACGATAAAGGAATACGCGAATTTGTTATTACAGGTAACGGTCCCGAAATTAAAGATTCATTCTCTAATTTTGAGCGTATTATTAGTGGTGTGCCCCACCGCATAACCACGGATGAACGGGTTGATCTTGGCAGGATTGCCCGTGGGGTAGCGAGCGAAGAGTTTTAGTTGGTTTATTTTAGAAATATAGGCAAGCCAAACACATTTTTTTTCAATGTCATTGTTGCCCTAAGGCCGCCGAAATCACCTTTATCCAGCTTTAGCTGACCTGCGTGATCGTGGCAAAATTTTTCGACAATTTTCAGCCCTAGTCCTTGATGTAGATTTCGGGCTCGGTCCTTTGCATGGGTTTGGTAGGGCATGTTGGGAATAGTCGGCGATGATAAACCAAGGCCGTGATCAACAACTTGAATGGACAAATTATTGTTTTCGCGCCAGGCCTGGATGCGTACAGGAGGACGGCCATGGTCAAAGGCATTGTCGATTAAATTACGCAGGGATCGCTCCATTCCGGTCGAATCAATCTGCACAAGTAGTCGCGGCATGTTGACTGTTATCGAATCCGCAGAGTAGCTGGCTATCACCCGAAGACAAAGATCGTCAAGGGCTACCTGTTCAGATTTAAGACTTGTCTGATCTTTTTCGGCCAGTAATGTCAATTGCTCGGTGATTTTTCGTAGTTGCTCAAGATCACTGCTGAGTGCCTTGATCGTCTGCCTTGGCTTGCCCCCAATTTGCATTTCCAGGGATTCGATCTGGAGTCCCATCCGGGTTTGGGGGCCAGAGATATCATGGATCAGTCCGCGTAGCAGGATACGTCGGCTATCGGCAGAGCTATTTATTCCCTCCATGAGTCGATTGATGCGCACACTCATCAAGTGCAGCGGTGCGATTCCTTTTTCAGGGATCAGTGGTAGGGGCGGAATCACGGTTTCCGGCAGCCTATTGAGGACATCCATGAAGGGTATCTCAACACGGCTTTTCAAAAATAAAATTATACCGATTAGAATGCCACCGGCCGTGGTAAGCGAACGCAGTAAGGGTAGATACCAAACACTACTGCCGCCGAGGCGTGCTGGGCGATAAAGCCATATGGGAGGTTCATACTTGGTGGCCAATTGAATCCAGTAACCGCCCCAAGGATCTTCAAGGGGAGGTCGATCAGGCTGAATAGGGCGATCCAAGCCATAGGTGCGTTTGAGATCAGCAGTTAGTAACTCGCCGAAGCGACTTTGATTGCTTGATGTGCCTTCAGGTCCCAGTATAGATCGCTTTAGAATTACACCAGTAGGAATGCGATCTGGGGGAATTGTTTTGAGTACTTCTTCCATTAACTTTACGCTGACGCTAATGCGTAAGCTGCTTTCAGCCACGACTTGAGATTCTAAAATAGTGCGCATTAGTAGCGCCAATAAAGCAAAGCTAATGCCGCAGCCCAGGGTGCAAAAACTCAACAAATCCCACCAGTCACGACCATTCAGATGGATTGATGACTGCTTCGCTCCCACGACCTATGTTCCTTCTGCAATGACAGTTGCTTCCAGCCGGTAACCCTCCCCCCTTATGGGACGGATCAGATCTTCTGCGCCGGTTAGTTCCCGCAGGATTCGTCGCAGCCGGGAGATACGTACATCAAAGGTACGGCTTCGCTCCGGGTCCACCAGGCTGCCAGTTAATTGGGCCAGGGATTGGCGGGAGATCACGACTTCAGGTTGCTGGCAAAAGGCCAGCAGGAGTGCGGCTTCGCCTCGACTCAATCGAATCCCACCCCCCAGATTTGCTTCGAGCCGTTGTAGGCCGGGTTCGAATCGCAGATTGGCAAAATGTAGAACGGTGGCTGGGGGCGACGGGGGTGTAACTTGAGGCTGTTTATCTATCAAATTTTGAATTCGCAGTTGCAATTCCCTGAATAGAAATGGCTTGCTGATGTAATCGTCGGCTCCCGATTCCAGGCCTAGCACCCGATCGCTCGGGGCCCCCATTGCTGAAATCATCAGCACCGGAAACTGATGGTTACGGTTGCGCAGGCTGGCTAAGATATCAGTGCCACATTTTTCTGGCAGCATTTGATCGAGCAGGAGCAGATCCGGAGATCTTTCGGCCAGGGCGGTATCCAGGCTGCGGGGGTGGTGAAATGCTTGCAGCTGCCAATGCTGCCGCTGGCATTGTTCGGCGATCAAGCCGCAAAGTGCGATGTCGTCCTCAAGAATCCAGAGGTCTAGGGGATCGGCCATGGAACCCGTGGCATGGGGGAACGGGGGTCTCAGCTGACCTTTCCCATGGTCCCCAAAATACCCCTCAGCTTTGCTCCCATGGGATCTGGCCAGGCAAGATGGCACTATCTGTTTCCGCTGCCGTCAATGTTGTCGGTTCCCCCCCAACAAGCTTCCCGGTCCCCTGGGACCGGTCGCCCCCGGAGCGAAGCAGCGCGAGGACCTTGGTGGCGTTGGCTGGTATTCGGGCTTTGCTTCAGCCTTGGCTATGGCTTGACCCAACGCCTGGGCCGGATGGGGTCCTCTTCGGCGGCGAAGGGCGAGGTCCCCGCTTTTACGGCTCAGGAATCACCTGGCACCCGATTGGGGGAGTTGCAAAAGCGCTTCGGAGCCGAAGGTAAATCCCTGGTGGGTGATCTGGACCGTCTGGTGGAGGAACGGCGTCAGGAGGGCCAACGCCAGGAGGAGGAGAGCCGCAAGGCCAACCAGGAACAGCTCAACCAGGAGCGTCAGGATGCTGCCCAGAGGCAGGCGGACCGGATCCGTCTGGAGGCCCTTAACAATGGCCCTGATCCAGCGGCCGCAAACCCCGAGCCAATCTTGTTGCCCCCCCCGACACCTGACCCCTCCTCGGCCCCCTAACCGGCGGCGATCACCTCGCCAGGGGCCGCCGCCAACCCGCCCTGATCTGCCACAGTCGGCAAGATGATCAATCCTCGGATATGACCGCCCCCCAATCGCTCCTCCAGGCGGCCTTCAACCGTCTCAGTGCCAGGCTCGGCCATCGCCTGCTCGATTCGGCGGCCCAGCTGGCAGAACTGGCCCAGCAGGCACCGGGACAGTTTCAGCAGGAATGGTCGCTGTTCTGGGAGGAGGTGGAGGTGGAGGCCCAGCGCCTGGAACGAGGAGGTCCCTTTGCGACCAGCACCAAGGAGGCTCCAGGCGCCGCTGGCTCCCCCTGGCCGTCGGCAGGCCCCCAGGACCAGCCGCCTTCCTCCTCTGACCCCCAAGATCTCATTGATGCTCTGCGGGCTCGGGTGGCGCACCTCACCCAACGGCTTGAACAGGATCCTGGTCGTTTCTGATGCCGGAGCCTTCGCGCCCCCGATGGCCTAGCTGGCACCTGGGTCGGCCCCTGCGCATCTGGCGTCTGGCCCTGACCCTGTTGGCTCGCCTGTGGTGGGACGGCCGCCGCTGGACCTATCCGGGGGGTATGACCGTTGCCAGACGGCTGGGGCGCCAGCGACAGCTGGCCCACTGGTTGACTGAACAGTTTCTCGAACTTGGCTCGGCCTTCATCAAGTTGGGCCAGTTGCTTTCGGCTCGGCCCGATGTGTTGCCCGCCGATGTGGTGGAGGAATTGGCGCGCCTTCAGGACAATGTGCCTGCCTTTTCCTTCGCCGTCGTCGAAGCCATCATTCAGGAGGAGTTGGCGGAACGCTGCGTTGAGATCACCGACCTGGAGACCACCCCTTTGGGATCGGCCAGCCTGGCCCAGGTGCATCGCGCCAGCCTGCGCAGTGGACGCCAGGTTGTTCTCAAGGTGCAGCGACCCGGACTGGAGCGTCTGTTTCGGCTCGATCTGGAGGTTTTGCAGCAGGTGGCGGCAGTGGTGGTCTGGTCCCAGCGGTATTTTCGCTGGGGCGGGGCCAGTGACTGGGTGGCGATGGCGCGGGAATGCCGGCGCGTGCTACTGCGGGAGCTTGATTTCCGTCTGGAGGCCGAACATGCAGCCCGCTTTCGCCAGCAGTTTCTGGAGGATCCAGGCATTCGTATTCCCGCTGTTGTCTGGGAGCTGAGTTCGCGGCGGGTGCTCTGTCTCGATTATGTTCCCGGCATCAAGATCACCGATCGTTCGGCCATTCTGCAGGCTGGTCTTGATCCCATCGCGATAGCTGAGAAGGGTGCCGCCAGCTATCTGCAGCAGCTGGTGCGATTCGGTTTTTTTCATGCCGATCCCCATCCCGGCAATTTGGCAGTGGCCGCCGACGGGGCACTCATTTATTACGACTTCGGCATGATGGGCCAGATCTCCGAACGCCTGAGATTGCGCCTCGGTCGCATGGTGAAGGCGGCCGTATCTAGGGATGCGGTGTCCCTGGTGGAGGAACTGCAGCAGGCTGGGGTGCTGGCGCGGGGGATCGATCAGGGACCCGTGCGTCGCCTGGTGCGTCTGATGCTCCAGGAGGCCCTGACCCCTCCCTTCAGTGCTGATCTGATCAGCCGCCTTTCCGGCGACCTTTATGACCTGGTTTATGGACAGCCGTTTCGGTTGCCAGCCGACCTGATTTTTGTGATGCGAGCCCTTTCCACCTTCGAGGGCGTCGGCAAAAGCCTCGATCCGGGCTTTAATCTCGTGGCGATTGCCCGACCGTACCTGCTGCCCCTTATGACTTCCAGCGGCAACGGCCCCAGCGAACTCATCAATGAGATCACCCGACAGGCTGCGGATGTGGGCACGCGGGCCCTGGGCATTCCCCGGCGGCTCGATGAAAGTCTTTCCCGAATCGAGCAGGGCGATCTGCAGGTGCAGATCCGCGCTGGTGAAACCGATCGCCTATTGCGTCGCCTGGCCCTGACCCAACAGATCAGTGGCCAGGCATTTTTGCTGGGGGGCCTGGCCGTGGCGACGGCCTTGATGGTGGCCAGTCAACGGCCCATTTACGGAGCGGTGCCGGCCGCCTTGACCCTGCCGGTTGGATGGGGCTGGCTGAAATTACAGGCGCGCCTTAAGCGAGACAGTCGCCTCGACAATCTCCCTGGGGTTTAGGCCCCCGCCAAATAAAAGGAAGGGGGCCTCAATCCTCAAGCGGCTAGGGACACTTTTGATCCAGTGATTGTCAGGCGATAGTAGGGGCAGAGGGCAGGGGCTTGGCTGCCGCATCAGGCTCAATCTTGGCGTCAGGGGTGAGACGATCGACTAGCTCGGGAAGTTTGGTGGCGATGTAATCCGAGGCTTGTTTGGTATCGACTCCTAGCTTGATAGCAAGGTCGTGGATTGGACCACTGCCCAGAATCTTGTCAATTTGATCGGGGTTGATCAGGGAATTTTCCCCCGTACCCACCCAGCTGGCAAACAAATCGTTGGCTCCGCCGTTCTGAAACTTTTGAGCCAGCCCTGAGAGGCCACCGTTGGTTTTGAAGAAATCGTTGAGGGCCTGAGCCTTGTCGCCGGCGACGGAACTAACCACACCGCTGATCAGCTCATCAATTAGGGCCATGAAATCGGCAGCATTGCTGCTTAGAATCGACTTACTCAGCATATCGGCTAGTTGCTCCCTGGGGAGCAGGGCCATAGCACTTGATCAAAGTTTGGCAAGAATGTGTTGGGCCGTGCGAAAGGCCAGGGTTAGGGCCGTGTAACTGGGGTTGGACGAACTGCCAGTCGGCAAAACGGAGGTGACAGCTATATATAAATTTCCACAATCGGGCGGACCATGCCATAGCTTTCAATCGCTTTGCGGTATCGGCCAGCCTGCTGCCGGATCGAGGCCAAGCTGGGGGCGAGATCCAAAGCTCAAAGCCCTGAAAGGCAGGGCTTGTCCCGCTGCAGATGTCGGATTGATGCTCAATGAAATTGGCGGAATCGGCGAAATCGATGCATATCGTTCAGGACCCGACGGCAGGTTGTTGCTGCTGGCGCAGCAGGGTTTCAACTGCGGTTCGCGGGCCTCAAGCCTTTCGAGCTGGGCCGCAGGGTGTTTGCAACGACACGATTGGATTCAGGCCTTGCCGCGGGGGCCCCGGTCATCGCTGCCGGCGTAGATGGCTTGGGTTCCCAGTTCGTCTTCAATGCGCAAGAGTTGGTTGTACTTAGCCACCCGGTCACTGCGGCTGAGCGAGCCGGTCTTGATCTGGCCGGCGCGGGTGGCTACCGCCAGGTCGGCAATTGTTACGTCTTCGGTTTCACCGCTGCGGTGGCTGATGACACTGGTGTACCCGGCTCGCCCGGCAAGATCGATGGCTTGCAGCGTTTCGGTTAGCGATCCAATTTGATTCACCTTGATCAGGATCGAATTGGCCACGCCCCGTTCTATGCCCTGCCGCAGCCGGGTCGTATTGGTCACAAACAGGTCGTCACCCACCAATTGCACCGTGCGGCCGAGTTTTTCGGTGAGCAGGGCCCAGCCTTCCCAATCATCTTCCGCCACCCCGTCTTCGATCGAAACGATCGGGAAGCGACTCACCAGGTTGGCAAGTTGGTCGACCATTTCAGCGCTGCTGTATTGGCCTCCCCCGAATGCATAACGTCCGTCTTTGAAAAACTCAGTACTGGCCACATCTAGGGCCAGGGATATCTGATCACCGGGGCGGTAGCCGGCTTTTGCGATCGCC